>NZ_JBSVVZ010000003.1:0-151664 GCF_054071875.1 Pseudomonas sp. SDO524_S393
TCTGTTACTGATCCACTGCTATCGCAGGCAAGCCAGCTCCCACAGGTTTAATCGGGTTTCGTCAGGATCATCCGGTCTTCCCCGACTTCTACCGCATACCGCGCCACGACCTTCTGGCACAGCGCCACAATCTCTTCCACCAACTCCACCCCTACACGCCATGACACCACCACCTGCAAGTTCGGCGGGCGTTGTGTCATCGGCAGCATCGTCAGTTCTCCGCGTGCCAGCTCCTCCATGACCAGCACCGGTGGCAGTGCGCCGATACCGAAGCCGTCGCGCAGCAAACGGGTGATCGCCGACACCGAGTTCACACAGTTCATGCGCGGCGCCGCCACGCCGTTGGCCTGCATCAGGCTGATCACGTCCTGGTGCGGATGGGAGTTTTTCGAGTAGGTGATGATGCGCTCCTGCGCCAGGTCGGCGAGGGTGGCGTAGTCGCGGTGGTAGATCGACTGGCTGGCGACGATCCAGGCCATGGGGTGGCTGGCCAGTTCCAGGCTGCGTACGGTTTCGAGGCGCAGCAGGTCGGTTTGCAGGATCAGGTCCAGAAAGCCTTTTTGCAGCTGATCGCTGAGGTTCAACGCGGTATCGGCGACCAATTCGATTTCCACCAACGGGAAATGATCCATCAGTTCCGCCACCAACGGACTGAGCCAAGTGTGGATCACCGTGTCCATGGCACCGATCCGGATCCGTCCGACCTTGCTGCTGGTGGTCTCCAGGGACTGCTTCAGGCCCTGCAGGGTCAGCATCATCTGCTCGGCGTAGTCGAGCACCTTCACGCCTTCCGGGGTCAGGCTCACGCCACGCGAGTCGCGCAGTAACAGCTTCACGCCCAATTCGCTTTCCAGCACCGCAATGCGGCTGGAAATCGAGGCCTGGGTGGTGAACAGCTTCTCGGCGGTCAGACGAAAACTCTTGAGCCTGGCCACCCAGACGAAGGTTTCGAGGAACTTCAGATTCATGGGATCAACTTTTCTTATGCATGGATCGGTTTTTATTAGTTGGACGCCGCGCCGGGCAAACGCCAAAAATCGAACCATTCCACGATAAGCGTCGTTGGGGTGTCAGGACAAGTTGCGAGTTCTGCGTAAAAAATCCCACACTGCAGAAAATAAAATGCCTACAGGAGCAATCACCGTGAGCCGTCTGCTTTTGAACTGCGACATTGGCGAGAGCTTTGGCAACTGGACCCTGGGTCTGGATGCCGAGGTCATGCCGTTCATTGATTGCGCCAACGTGGCTTGTGGCTTCCATGCCGGTGACCCGAGCATCATGCGCAAGACCGTCAGCCTGGCGCTCAAGCATGGCGTACAAGTGGGCGCGCATCCGGCGTACCAGGATCTGCAAGGTTTCGGCCGTCGCTCCATGGCCTACACGCCGCAGGAAATCCAGGACCTGCTGCATTACCAGATCGGCGCCCTTGACGGCATTTGCCGGGCGCAGGGCGCGCGCGTCAGCTACGTCAAACCCCACGGTGCGATGTACAACGACATGATGGCCAATCCTGCGCAGCTGCGTGCCGTGGTCCAGGCGGTGGCGGCCTACGGCGACCTGCCGCTGATGTTGCTGGCCACCCGCGACAACAGCGCCGCCCAGGCCCTGGGTGACGAATACGGTGTGACCCTGTGGTTCGAAGCCTTCGCCGACCGCGCCTACGACAGCAAGGGCCATCTGGTTTCACGCCAGTTGCCCGGTGCCGTGCACCACGATGCCGAGACTATCGTGCAGCAAGCCCTGACCCTTTCCCAAGGCAATGCCCTGACCGCCAGCGACGGCAGTGCCTTGCTCTTGCAGGCCAACACCCTGTGCGTGCATGGCGACAACGCCAGTTCGATCGCCGCCGTACAGCGTATCCGCGAGGCGTTGAAGCCAGCATGAAACCGCGGATAGAAGTGGTGGCCATCGATTGCCTGATGGTGCGTCTGTTTGATGTGATCGCCGAAGCCAACATGCCCTGGATGCTCGCCGCCACGCGGCGGCTGCGCGAAGGGTTTGGCGCGACGCTGGTGGACCTGGTGCCGTCCTATACCACCTTGATGGTGCATTACGACCTCACTGAACTGAGCCCGGCCCGGGCGCGTGAACTGATCGATCAGGCCCTGACCGATCTGCAACCCGAAGCCCAGGGCAGTGGCCAGTGCCATGTGTTGCCGGTGTGGTATGACCTCAGCGTCGGTCCCGAACTGACGCTGCTCAGCCAGCGCAGCGGCCTGAGTGTGGAAGAGGTGATCCGGCGCCACAGCGCCCATGAATATCAGGTGTTCGCCCTGGGTTTCGCTCCTGGTTTTGCCTTTATGGGCCTGGTGGATGAGCAGCTCGCCACGCCACGCCTGAACACCCCGCGCAAACGCGTGGCGGCCGGCAGTGTCGGCATCGCAGAGCGGCAAACCGCTGCTTACCCGGTGGTGTCGCCGGGTGGCTGGAACCTGATCGGTCGCACTCCCGCCCGGTTGTTCGACCGCGAGCGTGACGGCTACAGCCTGATGCAACCTGGCGACACCGTACGTTTCGAAGCGGTGAGCCACGCCGAATTCATCAACCTGGGTGGCGATGACACGCCGTTGGAGGCGCAGGCATGAGCCGCTTGATCATCGAGGCCAGCACGCCGCTGTGCCTGTTGCAGGACGCTGGTCGTTTTGGCGTGCGCCACCTGGGCGTCACCCAGGGCGGGGCGCTGGATTGGGTGTCGATGTCCTGGGCCAACTGGCTGCTGGGCAATGCGCTGGATGCGCCGGTGGTGGAAATCACCCTGGGCGGGTTCACCGTGCAGGCCGAGGCGTATTGCCTGCTGGCATTGGCCGGTGCCGACTTGGGTGCCTATATCGACGAGCGCGCCATCAGCCCCGGGCGCAGTTTCATCCTGCAAAAGGGCGAGCGGCTGCGTTTTACCCAGCCATTCAGCGGCGCACGGGCTTATCTGGCGGCGCCGGGCGGATTCGATGCACCGGCGGTGCTCGGCAGTTGCGCCACCGTCATCCGTGAAGAAATGGGCGGTGTGGACGGTTTTGGCAAGGCGTTGGCCGAGGGAGGGCGCCTGGCGTATTCCGGCGTGGGCGGTGCGATGAAGGTGCTCGATGCGCCGGGCTTGCCGGCCAAGGCGCCCCTGGAGGTGATCGTCGGCGCGCAGATCGGCCAGTTCAGTGGGCAAAGCCTGTTCGATGCGTTCAACACAGAATGGGCCCTGGACAGCCGCGCCGACCGCATGGGCATGCGTTTGCTGGGCAAGCCCTTGCAGTATCAGGGGGCGTCGCTGATTTCCGAAGGCATCCCGCTGGGAGCGATCCAGGTGCCGCCGGACGGGCAGCCGATCGTGTTGCTCAATGATCGGCAGACCATCGGCGGCTACCCGCGCTTGGGGGCGTTGACACCGTTGTCGCTGGCACGGCTGGCGCAGTGCCTGCCGGGGGAGAAGGTGCGGTTGGCGCCGGTGGTGCAGGAGACGGCGCACCGGCAGCACCTCGATTTGCTGCAGCGATTTTTGAACCGCTAAAAGCATCGCAGGCAAGCCAGCTCCCACAAGGGAGTGCATTTCAGCCTTGAAATACATTCCCTTGTGGGAGCTGGCTTGTCGGGTCGCCGCATCGCTGCGATAGCGTCAGTGAGCACACCGCCTATTTGGAAAGAAAGCGCATCCCTTCTTCCAGGCCCCGCAAGGTCAGCGGATACATCTGATCTTCAACCAACTCCCGCACAATCCCCGTCGACGCTGTGTAACCCCAGGTATCTTTCGGGTACGGGTTTATCCAGATCAGCTTCTTGTACTTGGCCATGAAGCGCTGCATCCACACATAGCCCGGCTCTTCGTTCCAGTGTTCGACGCTGCCGCCGGCCTGGGTGATTTCATAGGGCGCCATGGATGCATCGCCGATAAAGATCACTTTGTAGTCCGCGCCGTACTTGTGCAGCAGGTCCTGGGTCGAGGTGCGTTCCGAAGTGCGGCGCTGGTTGTTCTTCCACACCGACTCGTACACGAAGTTGTGGAAGTAGAAGTACTCCAGGTGCTTGAACTCGGTCTTGCACGCCGAGAACAGCTCTTCGCAGATCTTCACATGGGCGTCCATCGAACCGCCGATATCGAACAGCAGCAACAGCTTGATGGTATTGCGCCGCTCGGGGCGCATCTGGATATTCAGCAGGCCGGCATCGCGGGCGGTGTGGTCGATGGTACCGTCGATGTCCAGCTCGTCGGCCGCGCCCTGGCGCGCGAACTTGCGCAGGCGGCGCAGGGCGATCTTGATATTGCGCGTGCCCAGTTCGACTTGATCGTCGAGGTTCTTGTACTCGCGCTGGTCCCACACCTTCACGGCCTTGCCCTGACGCTTGCCGGCGTCACCCACGCGAATGCCTTCGGGGTTGTAGCCGCCGGACCCGAACGGGCTGGTGCCGCCAGTGCCGATCCACTTGTTGCCGCCGGCGTGGCGTTCCTTCTGTTCTTCCAGGCGTTTCTTGAATTCCTCGATCAGCTTGTCGAGGCCGCCGAGGGATTGTATTTGCGCGCGTTCTTCATCGGTCAACGAACGTTCGAACTCCTTGCGCAGCCAGTCTTCGGGGATCAGCGCCTGCAAGTGGTCGTCGAGCTTTTCCAGGCCATTGAAGTAGGCGCCGAATGCGCGGTCGAACTTGTCGAAATGCCGCTCGTCCTTGACCAGGATCGCGCGGGACAAGTAGTAAAACTCGTCCATGTCGGCGAAGGTCACCCGCTGTTTCAGGGCGTTGATCAGGTCGAGCAGCTCGCGCACCGACACCGGCACCTTGGCGGCGCGCATCTCGTTGAACAGGTTGAGCAGCATCAGCGATTACCGCGACGGCTCATGAACGCCAGACGCTCGAGCAACTGCACGTCCTGCTCGTTCTTTACCAGGGCGCCGGCCAGCGGCGGGATCGCCTTGGTCGGGTCGCGTTCGCGCAGCACGGCTTCGCCGATGTTGTCAGCCATCAGCAGCTTGAGCCAGTCGACCAATTCTGAAGTGGACGGTTTTTTCTTCAGGCCCGGCACCTTGCGTACGTCGAAGAACACGTCCAGCGCTTCGCTGACCAGGTCCTTCTTGATGTCGGGGTAGTGCACATCCACGATCTTTTGCAGGGTGCTGCGGTCGGGGAAGGCGATGTAGTGGAAGAAACAGCGGCGCAGGAACGCGTCCGGCAGCTCTTTTTCGTTGTTGGAGGTAATGATGATGATCGGGCGTTTCTTGGCCTTGATGGTCTCGTCGATTTCGTAGACGTAGAACTCCATCTTGTCGAGTTCTTGCAGCAGATCGTTGGGGAATTCGATGTCAGCCTTGTCGATTTCGTCGATCAGCAGGATCACCCGCTCTTCGGACTCGAACGCCTCCCAGAGCTTGCCCTTCTTCAGGTAATTGCGTACGTCGTGCACCTTGTCCACACCCAGTTGCGAGTCGCGCAGGCGGCTGACCGCGTCGTACTCGTACAGGCCCTGGTGGGCCTTGGTGGTGGATTTGATGTGCCAGGTGATCAGCTTGGCGCCGAAGGATTCGGCCAGTTGCTCGGCGAGCATGGTCTTGCCGGTGCCGGGCTCGCCCTTGACCAGCAGTGGCCGCTCCAGGGTGATGGCAGCATTGACGGCCAGTTTCAGGTCATCGGTAGCCACATAGGCCTGGGTGCCTTCGAACTTCATCGGTGTTTCCTCGCATTCGTCAATGCCCGGACTATACCGCGCGGCCCCGGCGACTGTGAACGCAGACGGGTTATTCAGTCTCTGAATGGCCGGTCACGCCACATCCCGGCGGTGCACTGTTTTATGAAACCTGACACACATCCAACTGTGGGAGCTGGCTTGCCTGCGAAGGCGGCGTGTCAGTCGATGCAAGGGCTGGCTGATCCACCGCTTTCGCAGGCAAGCCAGCTCCTGCATTTAATCCGTGCTCGGCTTGGGCTGTTCGTATCGTGCATTGAACGCCTGGATGAATCCGTTGCGCAAAATCGCCAAAAACGCAGAGAACGCGCTGACATCTTGCTGATGCACGCTGCCGCTCAGCTCCACGCGGGTGGCGAACTGGTTCTTGCGCTGGTTCTTCAGCACGTTCTCGCTGGCGCCAACCACAGCCTCCCAGATCGAGCGGAAGATGTTCTTGTCTTTGTTTTCCACGTCCTGCTGCCAGTCGAACACTTCCACGTCGCGCAGCAAAGGCTTGATATAACCCGTCAACTGGCCCTTTTCCGCCTGGGCTTCGATCACCACATCGCCGGTGCCGGCCTTGAAGTCGAATTTGCCGTAGGCCGAGGCGAAGTCGTTCATGCGCTGCAACTGCAAGTCCTTGGCGCGGAAGCGGAATTCGAAGTTTTCGAAATTGCTCAACGGATCGAAGGTGGCGGTGGCTTCCAGGGGCGCCTGACCTTGCAGCAGGGCCTTGCCCTCGAAGCGCGCGTCACGCTTGCCTTTGACATCGACCACGTTGGTCAGGTTGTAGAAGCTCGCGTTGACCTTTGTGGTGTTGATGTTCACCTGCGGTTTGGAGCTGAAATTGTGGAAGGCGATCTTGCCGTCTTCGATGCGCACCTCGTCGAGGGTGATCGGCAGCAGTTTGCCCAGCTGGGCGCGCCAGTCGGTGCCCTTACCGGTTTGGGACGCCTGTTTGTTGGCCCCGCCGTCGACGAAGTTCACTTCGGGGTTGATGAAACGCACCTGGGCCACCACCGCATGATCATTGATCAATGACTGCCAGCTCACCGCCAGGTCGATCAACGGCGCCTTGACGAAAGGGACCGGCACCTTGCCGTCGACCTTGACGATCTGCAGCCCGTTGATCTTGTACGCTCCGCGCCACAGGGCCAGGTCCACGTCGCTGATCTGGCCACGGTAGTCGCCCATGTCGGCCAGTTTGTCATTCAAGTAGTTACGCACCAGGTAGGGCAGGGCGAGGTCCAGGACGACCAGCACCACCACCAGCCCGGCGACCGTTAGAAGCGGCCAGCTGTAGCGACGTTTCATGACAAAGCTCTCCATACCGTTAGGCGATGGACCGCTGCGAGTCGCGCAACGTTCCTCTGACTGGACGCGTTGCAGCCTGAGGCATAACCTTGGGGCCTTCCTGAATACCGCCACCCTAGGACCCGTCATGAGCCGCATCTATGCAGACAACGCGCACTCCATCGGCAACACGCCGCTGGTGCAGATCAACCGCATCGCACCCCGTGGCGTGACCATCCTGGCCAAGATCGAAGGGCGCAACCCGGGCTATTCGGTGAAGTGCCGCATTGGCGCGAACATGGTCTGGGACGCCGAAAGCAGCGGCAAGCTCAAGCCGGGCATGACGATTGTCGAACCCACCTCCGGCAATACCGGTATCGGTCTGGCGTTCGTCGCCGCTGCCCGTGGCTACAAGTTGCTGCTGACCATGCCGGCGTCCATGAGCATCGAGCGGCGCAAGGTGCTCAAGGCCCTCGGCGCCGAGCTGGTACTGACCGAGCCGGCCAAAGGCATGAAAGGTGCCATCGAAAAGGCCGGCGAAATCGTCGCCAGCGACCCGGCCCGGTACTTCATGCCGGGCCAGTTCGAGAACCCGGCCAACCCGGCGATCCACGAGAAAACCACCGGTCCGGAAATCTGGAATGACACCGATGGCGCGGTGGATGTGCTGGTGGCCGGGGTGGGCACTGGGGGCACGATCACGGGGGTGTCGCGGTATATCAAGCATATTGCCGGCAAGCCGATCCTGTCGGTGGCCGTCGAGCCGGTTGCCTCGCCGGTGATCACCCAGGCCCTGGCCGGTGACGAGATCAAGCCCAGTCCGCACAAGATCCAGGGTATCGGCGCCGGTTTCGTGCCAAAGAACCTCGACCTGTCGGTGGTCGACCGCGTGGAGCTGGTGACCGACGACGAATCCAAGGCCATGGCCCTGCGCCTGATGCAGGAGGAAGGGATTCTGTGCGGTATTTCCTGCGGCGCCGCGATGGCCGTGGCGGTGCGCCTGGCGCAGAAGCCGGAAATGCAGGGCAAGACCATTGTGGTCGTGCTGCCGGACTCCGGTGAGCGCTACTTGTCGAGCATGCTGTTCAGCGATTTGTTTACCGAGCAGGAAAACCAGGCCTGATGCTCGAGAGGGTTGATGCAGGTCAGCCGGACAGCCTGGGCCTTCTGCATACTGGCCCAAGTGTTTATCATGGCCGGCTGCTACGTCTGCTGTTGGCCAGGCGCTTATTTTCAGGAGTTGCTGCATGACCTTTTCTTTGGCCGCCAAACTGTCAGTGCTGGCGTTGTTTATCGGCAGCACGCTGTATGTGCACCTGCGCGGCAAGGCGCGTTTGCCGGTGTTGCGCCAGTTCGTCAACCATTCGGCGCTGTTCGCCCCGTATAACGCCTTGATGTACCTGTTCTCGGCGGTGCCGTCCAAACCCTACCTGGACCGCAGCAAGTTCCCCGAGCTGGACGTGCTCAAGGATAACTGGGAAGTGATCCGCGAAGAGGCCATGCACCTGTTCGACGAGGGTTACATCCGCGCTGCCGAGAAGAACAACGACGCCGGTTTCGGTTCGTTCTTCAAGAAGGGCTGGAAGCGTTTCTACCTCAAGTGGTACGACAAACCGCTGCCGTCGGCCGAGGCCTTGTGCCCGAAAACCGTGGCGTTGGTGAGCAGCATCCCCAACGTCAAGGGCGCGATGTTCGCGCTGTTGCCCGGCGGCAGCCACCTGAACCCGCACCGCGATCCATTTGCCGGTTCGCTGCGCTACCACTTGGGCCTGTCCACGCCGAACTCCGACGATTGCCGGATTTTCGTCGACGGTCAGGTCTATGCCTGGCGTGACGGTGAAGACGTGATGTTCGACGAAACCTACGTGCACTGGGTGAAGAACGAAACCGAACAGACCCGCGTGATTCTGTTCTGTGACATTGAACGGCCGCTGAGCAACGGCCTGATGACCCGCGTCAATCGCTGGGTCAGCAAGCAGTTGGGCCGCGCCACGGCGCCGCAGAACCTGGACGATGAACGGGTGGGCGGCATCAACCAGGCCTATGCCTGGAGCAAGACCTTCAGCGACAAGTTCAGTGGCGTGGTCAAGCAGTGGAAGCGCAAGCATCCCAAGGCGTACCGCGTCGCGCGGCCGGTGTTGGCGGTGGTGGTGCTGGTGCTGCTGTGGAAGTGGTTGTTCTGACCGAAACGCGGTCAAAAATGTGGGAGCGGGCTTGCTCGCGAATGCGGTGAATCAGTCAACATTGACGCTGACTGACACTCCGTCTTCGCGGGCAAGCCCGCTCCCACATTTGCTTTGCGGCGTTGCTTAAGACGCGATCAGTTGGCGCAGCACATAGTGCAAAATGCCGCCCGATTTGAAGTATTCCACCTCATTGAGCGTGTCGATCCGGCACAGCACCTCGACTTTCTCCGTGCTGCCGTCCTCCCGGGTAATCACCAGCGTCAGGTTCATGCGCGGCACGATCTCAACGTCTGTCAGCCCAACAATATCGATCTTCTCCTTGCCGCTGAGTTTGAGCGTCTTGCGGTTCTGATCCAGCTTGAACTGCAACGGCAACACGCCCATGCCCACCAGGTTGGAGCGGTGGATACGCTCGAAGCTTTCGGCGATCACCGCCTTGACGCCCAGCAGGTTGGTGCCCTTGGCCGCCCAGTCACGGCTGGAGCCGGTGCCATATTCCTGGCCGGCAACCACCACCAGCGGCACGCCCGAGGCCTGGTATTTCATCGACGCATCGTAGATCGCCATCTTTTCGCCGGTGGGAATGTACAGCGTATTGCCGCCTTCCTCGCCGCCCAGCATTTCGTTGCGGATACGGATATTGGCAAAGGTGCCGCGCATCATCACTTCATGGTTGCCCCGGCGTGAGCCGTAGGAGTTGAAATCGCGCGGTTCCACGCCCTGTTCACGCAGGTAGCGGCCGGCGGGGCTGTCGGCCTTGATGTTGCCGGCGGGGGAAATATGGTCGGTGGTCACCGAATCACCCAGCAGTGCCAGCACATTGGCACCTTTCACGTCCTTGATCACCGGCAAGGGGCCGGCGATGTCGTCGAAGAACGGCGGATGCTGGATATAGGTGGAGTCGCTCTGCCACACGTAAGTCGCGGCCTGCGGCACTTCAATGGCTTGCCACTGCTCGTCGCCGGCAAACACCTCGGCGTATTCCTTGTGGAACATGCCCGTGCTGACCTGCGCCACCGCATCGGCAATCTCTTTGCTGCTCGGCCAGATGTCCTTGAGGTACACCGGCTTGCCGTCCTGGTCTTCACCCAGCGGCTCGCTGCTGATGTCGATGCGCACGGTCCCGGCCAGTGCGTAGGCCACCACCAGCGGTGGCGAGGCCAGCCAGTTGGTTTTTACCAGCGGGTGCACACGGCCTTCGAAGTTGCGGTTGCCGGAGAGCACCGAAGCGACGGTGAGGTCGGCTTTCTGGATGGCTTTTTCGATCGGCTCGGGCAAGGGGCCGGAGTTGCCGATACAGGTGGTGCACCCGTAACCGACGAGGTCGAAGCCGAGCTTGTCCAGGTATTGAGTGAGGCCCGCGGCCTTGTAGTAGTCGGTGACCACTTTGGAGCCGGGCGCCAGGGAGCTTTTGACCCAGGGTTTGCGCGTGAGGCCTTTTTCCACGGCTTTTTTTGCCACCAGGCCGGCGGCCATCATCACGCTGGGGTTGGAGGTGTTGGTGCAAGAGGTGATTGCAGCGATTACCACGGCGCCGTTTTTCAGGCGATACGTGTGGCCATCATCCTCGTAGTCGACCTCACCGACCAGATCGGCATTGCCCACCGCGACACCGCCACCGCCTTCGCTTTCCAGGCGGCCCTCTTCCTTGCTGGCGGGTTTGAATTGCAGGTCGAGAAAGTCGCTGAACGCTTGGCCCACGTTTGGCAGAGCCACGCGGTCCTGCGGGCGTTTCGGCCCGGCGAGGCTGGCTTCGACGCTGCCCATGTCCAGTGCCAGGCTGTCGGTGAACACCGGTTCCTGGCCAGCCTTGCGCCACAAACCCTGGGCCTTGGTGTAGGCCTCCACCAGCTTGACGGTTTCGGCAGGGCGGCCGGACAGGCACAGGTAGTCCAGCGTCACCTCATCCACCGGGAAAAAGCCGCATGTAGCGCCATACTCCGGGGCCATATTGGCAATGGTCGCGCGGTCTGCCAGGGGCAGGTCGGCCAGGCCGTCGCCGTAGAATTCGACGAATTTGCCCACCACGCCTTTCTTGCGCAGCATCTGGGTGACGGTCAGCACCAGGTCGGTGGCGGTGATGCCTTCTTTCAATTTGCCGGTGAGTTTGAAGCCGATCACTTCCGGAATCAGCATCGACACCGGTTGGCCGAGCATCGCCGCTTCCGCTTCGATCCCGCCCACGCCCCAACCGAGCACGCCGAGGCCGTTGATCATGGTGGTGTGGGAATCGGTGCCCACCAGGGTGTCGGGAAAGGCATAGGTGCGGCCGTCTTCGTCCTTGGTCCATACGGTGCGGCCCAGGTATTCGAGGTTGACCTGGTGGCAGATGCCGGTGCCCGGCGGTACCACGCTGAAGTTATCGAAGGCGCTCTGGCCCCAGCGCAGGAAGGCGTAGCGTTCGCCGTTGCGCTGCATCTCGATATCGACGTTCTGCTCGAAGGCGCTGGTGGTGCCGAACTTGTCGACCATCACTGAGTGGTCGATCACCAGGTCCACCGGTGACAGCGGGTTGATACGCTGCGGGTCGCCACCGGCCTTGGCCACGGCGGCGCGCATGGCGGCCAGGTCGACCACGGCGGGGACGCCGGTAAAATCCTGCATCAATACGCGGGCGGGGCGGTACTGGATCTCGCGGTCGGACCTGCGCTCCTTGAGCCAGGCAGCGATGGCCTTGAGGTCGGCGCCGGTGACAGTCTTGTCGTCTTCCCAGCGCAACAGGTTTTCCAGCAGCACTTTGAGCGACATCGGGAGTTTATCCAGGTCACCTAGGCTCCTGGCGGCCTCGGGCAAGCTGAAGTAGTGGTAGGTCTTGTTGTCTATTTCCAGCGTTTTAAGGGTTCTCAGGCTATCAAGCGATGACATGACACGACTCCTTATGGTCCGCACGGCTACGGACCCGACGGGACGAACAGAGCTTTAAAACTAGCCCTGTTTTCATTAGCAGGCTAATAACTGGACTCTATCGCTGAGTCCAAGGTTCCGAACTCGGCTATCATGCGCGCGTTTTCATGACAGACATTGCGATAGCGCAAGGCCGGTCGAGTCACCAGGAGATTGAATGAACACCCTCTTTATGCACTGCCGCCCCGGGTTTGAAGGCGAAGTCTGTTCCGAGATCGCGGAGCATGCCGCGCGCCTGAACGTGTCCGGCTACGCCAAGGCCAAGGCCGGCAGCGCCTGTGCCGAATTCGTCTGCACCGAGGAAGACGGCGCCGAGCGCCTGATGCGCGGCCAGCGGTTCGCCGAGCTGATCTTCCCCCGGCAGTGGGCGCGCGGGATGTTCATCGACCTGCCGGAAACCGACCGTATCAGCGTGATCCTCGCCCACCTGCAAGGCTTTCCGGTGTGCGGCAGCCTGTGGCTGGAGATGGTCGACACCAACGACGGCAAGGAACTCTCCAACTTCTGCAAGAAATTCGAAGTGCACCTGCGCAAAGCCCTGCTCAACGCCGGCAAGCTGGTGGACGATCCCGGCAAGCCACGGCTGTTGCTGACGTTCAAGAGCGGACGTGAGGTGTTCATGGGCCTGGCCGAATCGGACAATTCGGCGATGTGGCCCATGGGCATTCCGCGGCTCAAGTTCCCCCGCGAAGCGCCGAGCCGTTCGACCCTGAAGCTGGAAGAGGCCTGGCACCACTTTATCCCGCGCGACCAGTGGGACGAGCGCCTGCACAGCGACATGACCGGCGTCGACCTGGGCGCCGCTCCCGGTGGCTGGACCTGGCAGTTGGTCAACCGTGGCATGCTGGTCACTGCCATCGACAATGGCCCCATGGCTGAAAGCCTGATGGATACCGGTTTGGTGCAACACTTGATGGCCGACGGCTTCACCTTCGTGCCCAAGCAGCCGGTGGACTGGATGGTCTGCGATATCGTCGAGAAGCCCGCGCGCAATGCCGCACTGCTGGAAACCTGGATCGGCGAGGGGCATTGTCGCGAGGCCGTGGTAAACCTCAAACTGCCGATGAAGCAGCGTTACGCCGAGGTGAAGCGCCTGTTGGAGCGCATCGAAGAAGGTTTCAAGGCGCGGGGGATTCGTGTGGACATCGGCTGCAAGCAGCTGTACCACGACCGAGAGGAAGTGACCTGCCATTTGCGCCGTCTGGAAACTGCAAAGAAACCCAAGGCCCGCTGATCCGAGGCCGAGCACAGCTCAAAATGTGGGAGCTGGCTTGCCTGCGATAGCGGTATAACTGTCGATATCTATGTTGAATGTGCCCCGGTCATCGCGGGCAAGCCCGCTCCCACAGGAGAGCCAGGCCAGTTTCAGGAGTGAGAAATGAGTCAGACTCAGGATTTACCCGTTGATGGCATCTTGGATGCCACCGGCCTCAACTGCCCGGAGCCGGTGATGATGCTGCACCAGCACATCCGCGACCTGCCGCCCGGCGGCTTGCTCAAGGTGATCGCGACCGACCCGTCCACGCGCCGCGATATCCCCAAGTTCTGCGTGTTCCTTGACCACGAGCTGGTGGATCAGCAGGAGCAGGCCGGTACGTACCTGTACTGGATCCGCAAGAAGTCCGCTTAACCCTGTGCCTTGGCGGCACGAATGCGCCGGCGTGCGCTGCGCGCCAGGCGCACCAGCAACATGCCCGCCGCACAGCTCAGGCCGACGATCAGCCCTTGCCACAAGCCGCTGGGGCCGCTCGGCTCGCCCAACCAGTGGGTGAGACCCAGCGCATAGCCCACCGGCAGCCCCACGCCCCAGTAGGCGAACAACGTCAGCACCATGGTCACACGGGTGTCCTGATAGCCACGCAATGCGCCCGCTGCCGTGACCTGGATCGAATCGCTGAACTGAAACAGCGCCGAAAACACGATCAGTGTCGAGGCCAAATGAATCACCACCGGGTCCGGGGTGTAAATGCTCGCGATCGGCTCGCGAAACAGCAGCATCAGACTGCAGGACAGGCAGGCATAAGTCAGCGCTGTGCCCATGCCGACTCCCGCCGCGAAGCGTGCTTCACGCGGCTCGCCACGTCCCAGGGCCTGGCCGACGCGCACGGTGACGGCCATGCTCAGGGAGTAGGGGATCATGAACACCAGCGAGCTGACGTTCAGCGCGATCTGATGGCCCGAAACAACAGTGGCGCCCAGGCTGCCGATCAGCAGGGCGATCACCGCGAAGATGCTCGACTCGGCAAAGATCGCGATTCCGATTGGCAGGCCGATGCTCAGCACCCGTTTGATCACTGCCCATTGCGGCCAGTCGAACCGCTTGAACAGCTCACTGCTCTGGTACGCCGACCCGAAACGCGTCCAGCCGGCGAGGCCGAGCATCATCGCCCACATCGCAATGGCCGTGGCCCAGCCGCAGCCCACGCCGCCCATGGCCGGCACGCCCAGATGACCGTAGATGAAGATGTAGTTCAGCGGAATGTTCAATGCCAAGCCGAACAGGCCCATCACCATGCTGGGGCGTGTGCGACCCAGCCCGTCGCTGAAACAGCGCAGCACGTAGTACAGCGCAATCGCCGGCATACCGGCAGCGATGCCGTGCAGGTAGCCCATGGACGGTTCGATCAGGTCGGCCTCGACCTTCATCGCCTGCAGGATTGGCTCGGCACAGAGCAGTAACAGCGAACCGGTCATACCGACCACCACCGCCAGCCACAGCGACTGACGCACCAGCGGCCCGATCTCGCTGAATTGGCCGGCGCCATAACGTTGGGCGACCTTCGGCGTGGTGGCCAGCAGGGTGCCGGTCATCAGCAGGTACACCGGGATCCAGATCGAGTTGCCCAGGCCCACTGCCGCCAGGTCCTGGGGGCTGACCCGTCCGGCCATCACCGCGTCGACGAAGCTCATGGCGGTGGTTGCCAGTTGGCCGATCATGATGGGCAGCGCAAGCGCCAGCAGGCCGCGCACTTCCCGGCTGACGCGGGCGGGGCGGGTGAGGGGGGCGGTGGCAGTGTTCACGTACGGTGTCCAGTCAAAAAGGGAAATGCAAGGACGGCGGATTCTACGCCTTGACGTATCGGTCAGGAAAAAACCAGTGTTAGGGATTTGTAAGCGGCGGCCTTGATCGCTGTACACTGCGGGTCCGCCAAAGGAGCCTGCCATGTTGATTGTTGCCGACGAAAATATTCCGCTGCTCGATGCCTTCTTCGAAGGGTTCGGCGACATTCGCCGCGTGCCGGGACGCTCCATCGACCGCGCGACGGTCGAACAGGCCGACGTGCTGCTGGTGCGCTCGGTGACTAATGTTAACCGCGCCCTTCTGGAGGGCACCAAGGTGCGTTTCGTTGGTACCTGCACCATTGGCACCGATCATCTGGACCTGGATTATTTCGCGCAGGCCGGTATCCAGTGGTCCAGCGCGCCGGGTTGCAATGCGCGAGGGGTGGTGGATTACGTGCTGGGCAGCCTGCTGACCCTGGCTGAAATCGAAGGCGCCGACCTCAATCAGCGCACCTATGGCGTGGTGGGTGCCGGTGAAGTCGGTGGGCGACTGGTCAAGGTGCTGAAAGGTCTGGGCTGGAAGGTGCTGATGTGTGATCCGCCCCGCCAGATCGCGGAAGACGGTGATTACGTCAGCCTGGAGCAGATCATTGAGCAATGCGATGTGATCAGCCTGCACACGCCGCTGACTCAGTCCGGTAATGGCGCCACCTGGCACTTGCTCGACCGCCGGCGCCTGGAGCAACTCAAGCCCGGCACCTGGCTGATCAATGCCAGCCGTGGCCCGGTGGTGGATAACGCCGCCCTGCGCGAGGTCTTGCTGGTGCGTGAAGACCTGCAAGCGGTATTGGATGTGTGGGAGGGCGAACCGCAGGTGGACGTCGACCTGGCCGACCTGTGCGTATTGGCCACGGCCCATATCGCCGGCTACAGCCTGGACGGCAAGCAGCGCGGCACAGCGCAGATCTATCAGGCGTTCTGCGCGCACCTGGGCCTTGAACCGAGCATTGAGTTGAGCGACCTGTTGCCGCCGCCATGGCTGGCCGAGGTGCACCTGAACGCCTCCACCGACCCGGCCTGGGCCTTGGCGACCCTGTGCCGCAGCGTGTACGACCCGCGCCGGGACGATGCGGATTTCCGCCGTAGTCTGGTAGGAACGGTGGAAGAACAACGCAAGGCATTTGACCTGCTGCGCAAGCGCTACCCTGAGCGTCGTGAAGTTGATGGCTTGAAGGTGCGCATTATTAATGGCGAGTCCACGGCGCTCTTGGCGATTGTCTCCGCCCTCGGCGCCCAGTTGTGCTGATCCAGGCGTAGCACGATCTCTGTGGTGAGCGGGCTTGTCCCGCGCCGGGTTGCGCGGCAGCCCCATTCAGAACACCGCGTCTTTGCAGGCAGAAACACACTGGCTGGTTTCAGGGCCGTTTCGCGCCCCGGCGCAGGACAAGCCTGCTCACCACAAAAAAGCCTGTAAATGATCAGCGGGCCTGGTGAGGTAAATGAATCCATTGTGGTGAGCGGGCTTGTCCCGCGCCGGGCTGCGCGGCAGTCCCATTCAGAACACCGCGTGTTTTCAGACGGAAATGCACTGGCTGGTTTCAGGGCCGCTTCGCGCCCAGGCGCAGGACAAGCCTGCTCACCACAAAAAAGCCCGCTCACCACAGGAATGGGGTCGCCCTTTCAACTGTTCAGGCCGGGCTTGCAGGAATGTGCGCGCTTCAGCCTCGCGTGGCCGGTTTGACCAGTCGCTGTTCCAGTTCGCGGCAGGCTTGCTGGATCATCTCTTCGGTAATCTGCACTTCGCGGCCTTGGGCGTCGATCACGGAACACGGCAATTGCTGCGGCTGGCGGATCACTTCAATTTTGGCATCGCTGCTGTTTTGCAAGGTCATGGCCTGTCTCCTCATCAGGTTGTGTAGCGACTGTAGAACCCCCGCGTGACCGGGCTGTGACAGCGCCTTGCCGGGGCAGTGGGTCGAACGTCCAGTCCATCAGAAACCCCCGTGGATTTCCAGCCGGGCGTTAGACCGATCGCCTCTAGGGGTCAGTATCGACGGGCATAATTAACCTGACTCATTGTTATTTGCCAAAGTTCACCCAATGTTGGAGTGCAGGTTCCTGTCCTTCTTCATCAGGTGATGCCCTCCATGTTCTCGACCCGTCAACGCCGCGCCATTCGTTTGGCCAGCCGCTTCATTGCTCCCTATCGCTGGCAGGCACTGGGGGCCTTGCTGGCGCTGGTGATCACGGCCGGTATCACCTTGTCCATGGGGCAGGGCATCCGCCTGCTGGTGGACCAGGGGTTCATGACCCAGTCGCCGCACCTGCTCAATCAGTCCATCGGTCTGTTCATGGTCCTGGTGCTGGGCCTGGCAGTGGGTACCTTCGCGCGTTTCTATCTGGTGTCGTGGATCGGTGAACGTGTGGTGGCCGATATCCGTCGGCAGGTCTTCAATCACCTGATCTACCTGCACCCCGGTTTCTACGAGAGCAACCGCAGCTCGGAGATCCAGTCGCGGCTGACCACCGATACCACGTTGCTGCAATCGGTGATCGGCTCGTCGCTGTCGCTGTTCCTGCGTAATGCACTGATGGTACTCGGCGGTATCGTGCTGCTGTTTGTCACCAACCCCAAGCTCACCAGTATCGTGGTGGTGGCGCTGCCACTGGTGCTGGCGCCGATCCTGATTTTCGGTCGGCGGGTGCGCAGCCTGTCGCGCCTGAGTCAGGACCGCATTGCCGATGTGGGCAGTTACGTTTCTGAGACCCTTGGCCAGATCAAGACGGTGCAGGCCTACAACCACCAGGTGCAGGACGAACAGCGTTTCGCCGTGACCGTGGAAGAGGCTTTCACCACCGCACGCAAGCGCATCGCCCAGCGTGCCTGGTTGATCACCCTGGTGATCATGCTGGTGCTCGGCGCCGTTGGCGTGATGTTGTGGGTGGGCGGCATGGACGTTATCAGTGGGCGTATTTCCGGCGGCGAACTGGCGGCCTTCGTGTTCTACAGCCTGATCGTCGGCAGCGCGGTCGGTACCCTGAGCGAAGTGCTCGGCGAGCTGCAGCGCGCCGCCGGGGCTGCCGAACGCATCGGCGAATTGTTGCAGTCGAGCAATGAAATCCAGGCGCCAGCCAGCGGTTCCATACGGCTACCGGAACGGGTCAGTGGCCGCATGGAACTGCAAGACCTGCGCTTTTCCTACCCTTCACGGCCAGACAGCTACGCCATCGATGGCTTGAACCTGACGATCAACCCCGGTGAAACCTTGGCGCTGGTCGGTCCGTCCGGTGCAGGCAAGTCGACGATCTTCGACCTGTTGCTGCGTTTCTACGATCCCCAGCAAGGCCGCATCCTGCTCGAAGGCCAGCCGCTCACCGAGCTCGACCCTTTGGACTTGCGTCGCCACTTTGCCCTGGTGTCCCAGAACCCGGCGTTGTTTTTCGGCAGCGTTGAAGAAAACATCCGCTACGGCAACCCGTCCGCCACCCCGGAGCAGGTCGAAGCCGCCGCGCGTATTGCCCACGCCCACGATTTCATCCTGCAAATGCCCGACGGCTACCAGACGCACTTGGGGGATGGCGGCATGGGCCTGTCCGGCGGCCAGCGTCAGCGATTGGCCATTGCCCGTGCGTTGTTGGTGGATGCGCCGATCCTGTTGCTCGACGAAGCCACCAGCGCCCTCGATGCCCAGAGCGAGCACCTGATCCAGCAAGCCCTGCCGCAGTTGATGCAAGGCCGCACCACGCTGGTGATCGCGCACCGGCTGGCGACGGTCAAGCATGCCGACCGGATTGCCGTGATGGATCAGGGCAAACTGGTGGCGGTGGGCACGCATCAACAGTTGATCGCGAGCAACCCGCTGTATGCGCGGTTGGCGGCGTTGCAGTTCAGTGATAGCTCACCGTTGCCTGTGTAGTGAGCGGGCTTGCCCCGCGCTGGGCGGCGAAGCCGCCCCAAACGGTACGCCGCGGTGTTTCAGGGAGACCGAGGTGTCTGGTTTTAGGGCGGCTTCGCCACCCAGCGCGGGCAAGCCCGCTCACTACATGAAGTCAGTGTTATTGATCGTCGAAGTAGCGCTCATGCCAGTCCACCAGGGGTTGTGGCGAGTTGAGCTTCTGGCCGTAGATCACCGAATAAGACAGCACGTTCTGTACGTACTGGCGGGTTTCGTCGAACGGAATGCTTTCCACCCAGACATCGAAGCTCAAGTGGTCGGCACCCCGCAGCCACTGGCGTACACGACCCGGACCGGCGTTGTAGGCGGCAGAGGCAAGCACGCGGTTGCCGTTGAACTGGCTGTGCACCTGGCTCAGGTAGGCGGCGCCGAGCTGGATGTTTTTGTCGGGGTCCAGCACTTGGGCCGGGGAGGCCAGGGGGATGCTGAATTTGCGTGCGGTTTCCTTGGCGGTGCCGGGCATCAGTTGCATCAGGCCGCTGGCGCCGACGCCGGAACGGGCGTCGTCCATGAAGGCGCTTTCCTGGCGGGTAATGGCGAACACCCAGCTTGAATGCAGTCCGCGCACCTTGGCTTCACGCACCAGGGTGTCGCGGTGAGCCATCGGGAAGCGGATGTCCAGGTCGTCCCAGTACTGGGCCTGGCTGATGGTGCGGATGGCCGGGAAGTACCACTTCATGTCATAGGCCAGCCTGGCCTGGGCGACCATTTCATCGCGGTTGAAGTGACGGCTCACGTGGTACCACTCGCGACGGCCATCCACCACCTGGCCACGGGCGTAGAACTCCAGGGCGCGGCGTACGCCTGGGGTGTTGCGCACCTTGTTCATCAACGCCTGGCTCATGAGCAGCGGCTTGTTGGTCAACTGGTACGGCGATTTGGAGCGGTCGGCGGCGAGGAAACCGTAGAAGTCACGCTCCTTGGCTACGTTCTTGTACAACACCAGGGCCTGGGGGTTTTTCGGCTCGGCAAGTTCCAGGCTGCGGGCCTGCCAGTAGCGCCAGCGGTTAGTGGTGGCCAGATCTTGTGGGAGCTTGCGGGTCAACTGGTAGGCATCCTCCCAGCGCGCCAGGCGCAACAGCAGACGCAGACGCCATTCGGACACGGTGTTGTCGCGCAACTCCGGGTCATATTGGGTCATCACGTCCAGGGCGCGGGGGTCATAGCGACGGGCCAGGGTCAGGCCGATCTCCCGGGCGATCGACACTTTTTCGTCACGGGAGAAGTGCATGCTGCTGGCGTAACCATCGAGCAGCGCCATGGCCTTGTCCGGATCCTGGCGCGCCAGGCGGCGCAGGCCCAGGCCAACGGCGTCGGACATCGCCTCGGTGGCCGGCAGGAAGCGTGACGGGTCGCTGAGCATCTCGGGTTTTTGTGCCACATCCACCATCAAGCGGCCCTGAGCGCCCAGGGTGGGCAAGGTCTTGACCAGGCTGTTGGCCAATGCATAGTTGCGCGCTTCGGCGGCAAGCTTGGCACGGTCCCATATCTTCTGTTCGGTGAGCTGGCCGTCGGCGGCCCACAGGCCAAAGGTGGCATCACAGGCGGTCGGTTGGGATTTGCCGGTCATCCACAGCTTTTCGGTGGTCTTGTAGCCTTCGGCCTTCAAGTTGTGAGTGAGCTGGTACTGACCATGCAGGCAGTCCAGTTCGACGAAATTGAGCTTGGCGTCGTAGTACTTTTCAAAGGTCTGCCAGTCTCCCCGGTCGGCCAGCGAGCGCAGCCAGCGCAGTTTCATCCAGTTGGTCTGGGGCAGGTCGCCGTTCTGGGCAAGGAAGCGTTCGATTTCGTCGTTGCTCGCGGTCTTGAGGCGGGCAGTCAGTTCGTCATAGGCCAGGTACGGCGTCAGCGGGTAGTCGGCCAGGGCCTGGCTGTATTGCATGTACGGGCCGGCATCACCTCGGGCGAGGGCGCGTTTGGCTTCATCGTAATATTGGCGTTGTGTGGTGAGGTCCACGGCCTGGGCGGATTGAACGGCGGTGGCGGAAAGAAGCAGGCAAGATAAAAAGTTGAAAAGGCGACTGCGCATGAGACGTCCGTGCAGAGAAATCACGACTAGCGCCGGCACCGCCGACACTGATTGCCCTTAGCTTAGCCTTTTGCTCGGCGCCTGCGAAAGCTTTGCCGGCCGGTTCGTTCAGGTTGCTGGGAAATGTCCTACAGAACATGTCGGTAGCGAAAATGCCGACCGCATCCTGTGCGCAACTCAGGTAGAATACGCGCCCGGTTTTTGGAGAAGCTCATGACCCTGCTCAAATTCAGCGATGTGTCCCTTGCATTCGGCGCTATGCCGTTGTTGGACAAGGTGTCCTGGCAGATCGCCCGTGGTGAGCGGGTGTGCATCATCGGTCGCAACGGGACCGGCAAGTCCAGCATGATGAAGCTGGTGAAGGGCGATCAGAAGCCCGATGACGGCTCCGTGTGGCGCACTCCGGGTCTCAAGATCGGCGAACTGCCCCAGGAATTGCCGGTGGCCGACGGACGGACAGTGTTCGACGTGGTCGCCGAAGGCCTCGACGGGGTCGGTGCGTTGCTGGCCGAGTACCATCACCTGAGCCAGAACATCGTCACCGATGCCGACCTGGACAAACTGATGCACGTTCAGCACGACCTCGAAGCCCGTGACGGTTGGCGCTTGCAGCAATTGGTGGACAGCACCCTGAGCCGCCTGCAATTGCCGGCTGACAAGACCCTCGCCGAGTTGTCCGGCGGCTGGCGTCGTCGTGTGCTGCTGGCCCAGGCGCTGGTGTCGGAGCCGGACCTGCTGCTGCTCGACGAACCGACCAACCACCTGGATATCGGCGCCATCGCCTGGCTTGAAGAAGCCCTCAAGGATTTCCAGGGCGCCGTGCTGTTCATCACGCACGACCGTTCCTTTTTGCAAAACCTGGCAACGCGCATTCTTGAGCTGGACCGTGGCGGCCTGATCGACTGGAACGGCGACTACGCCAGCTTCCTGGTGCACAAAGAAGCTGCACTGGCCGCCGAAGAAACCGCCAACGCGCTGTTCGACAAGAAACTGGCCCAGGAAGAAGTCTGGATCCGCCAGGGCATCAAGGCGCGCCGTACCCGTAACGAAGGCCGTGTACGGGCGTTGAAAGCCCTGCGCGTCGAGCGCAGCGAGCGTCGCGAGCGCACCGGCAAGGCGAATATCCAGCTGGAAACGGCGGAGAAGTCCGGCAAGCAGGTGATGGTGCTGGAAAACGTCAGCTTCCATCACCCGGACGGTCCGTTCCTGATCAAGGACTTTTCCATGGTCTTGCAGCGCGGCGACCGTATCGGTCTGTTGGGTGCCAATGGCACGGGCAAGACTACGCTGCTCAAGCTGATGCTCAGTGGTCTGCAACCCACCAGCGGCAAGGTCGAGGAGGGCACCAAGATCGACGTGGCGTACTTCGACCAGTTGCGCCACCAGTTGGACCTGGAAAAGACCGTGATCGACAACGTGGCCGAAGGCCGCGATTTTATCGACATCGACGGCCAGAGCCGCCATGTGCTCAGCTACCTGGGCGACTTCCTGTTCAGCCCGCAGCGTGCCCGTACGCCGGTGAAAGCCTTGTCCGGTGGTGAGCGCGCGCGCCTGCTGCTGGCCAAGCTGTTCAGCAAGCCGGCCAACCTGCTGGTCCTCGACGAACCGACCAACGACCTCGATGTGGAAACCCTGGAGCTGCTGGAGGAGGTGTTGCTGACCTTCAATGGCACCGTGCTGATGGTCAGCCACGACCGGGCATTTCTCGACAACGTGGTCACCAGCACCCTGGTCTTCGAAGGCGAAGGCAAGGTGCGAGAGTACGTGGGTGGCTATCAGGACTGGATTCGCCAGGGCGGCTCGCCGCGCCTGCTGGGTGTGACCGAGAGCAAGTCCGGCAAGGCCGACCTGAACTCGGCAGTGGTTGCCCCGGTGAAGGCGGCGGCACCCGTACAGGAAGCGGCGCCGGTGGCGAAGAAGAAACTCAGCTACAAACTGCAGCGTGAGCTGGAAGCCCTGCCGGGTGATATCGACGCCAAGGAACAGCAGATTGCCGCGGTAGAAGCGGAAATGGCCGACGCGGGTTTCTACCAGCGTCCTGCGGCGGAAACGGCCAAGGTGATTGCCTCCCTTGAACAGTTGAATGCTGAGCTGGATGCCTTGGTGGAGCGCTGGGCCGAGCTGGATGCCTGAGTGATCCGTCATCAATAAAAAAGCCCGGCGTTCATTCGTTTGAACGTCGGGCTTTTTTACATGAAATGCGATTCAAACTGTGGGAGCTGGCTTGCCTGCGATAGCAGTGTACCAGCCACCCGATCTGTCGACGGACAGACTGCTATCGCAGGCAAGCCAGCTCCCACAGTTGACGCTCTGTATTCTTACGAGGCTTTTACCAGCTTCACGGCCAATACATCGCATGGCGCGCCGTGCAGCACGTCGTTGGCGGTGGAGCCCAGCAGCAATGCCAGGCCATGGCGACCGTGGCTGCCGACCACGATCAGGTCACAGTTCCGCTCCTTGGCCAGATGATGAATCTCCTGGCGCGGCTGGCCGTAAGTGAGGTGGGAATTTTCCTTGGTCACTTCCGGGTATTTGACGATGAGGCGTTCCAGGCGCTCCTTGGCCTGATCGAACTGTTGTTGCTGCAACTGGGACAGGTCCATGGGCACGTCGCCGCCGAAGGCCATGGCCATGGGTTCGACAATGTGCACCAGTGACAGTTTGGCGCCGCTGGCGATGGCGAACGCGCGGGCGCGCTTGATCACTGGATCGCACTCTTCGGTCAGGTCGACAGCGACCAGAATATGTTCGTAGGACATGGGGCGTTCCTCCAGGGGACTGCAATAAGTTCAGTATGGCTGCTTTCAAGCGGATGGGGTTGCGTCAGGTCAAATCCGCTCAACTGTAAATTCGGGAGTACACATATGACGGTCTGGATAGTGGTGTCAATCCTTGCAGTGGTTCTGAGCCCTCTGGCGTGGCTGCGTCCCTCGCGCCACCAGAGCGGGCGCATGGCCCTGCGCATGGAAGCGCGCCGTATCGGGCTGACCATGCAACTGGCGCCCCAGCAGTGGCCGCACTGGTTCCAGCAGGAGCCGCCGAGCCCTTGCGCACAGTATCTGCGGCCACGACGCGGCAGTGCGCCCGCCCTCTGGAGCTACTGGCAGCCGGAGCCGGGCGTCTGGGTCAATCAGTGGCGCGAGGTGTGCGTGGACGAGAAGTTGTTGCCATATTTTTCGACGCTGCCGGCCAATGTCTACAAGATCGAGGCGGACGCGCAAATGATCGCTGTGTACTGGGGCGAAAAAGGCGAGGCGAGCGTGCTCAACGACATCGATGCCTTGTTGAAGGCCCTGGCCTGACCCGTATTTCGTGCGGGCAATAAAAAGCCCGACATCATCATCGGGCTGGAGTTGGCCAGGCAGGCCGGTAAGTCGGTGTACCGCGCCGGGTATTCTGACTGGCGCATTCGGATAGCCGCTAGCCTAGCGGGATATCCCGATCTGTACAGCCTTTTCCCACACCTTTTCCATTATTGATTTCGTGAATATTTGAATATTGACGAGTCTCGGGCCTATGGTGGGGGTTCTGAAATGACTGGAAAGTCGCGTTTTTCCTGCCCTTTCGGGCGATTGACAATTGGCCGGAATTGGATGAAGGTGGCGTACCCAAATCAAACGGGCGTATGAATTGAGCGTTTGTCTGTCGGACGACTCATACAGAAACCCGACTATCGCGTTGGCGGGTGTGCCTGGCGGATTGGCGTGAACATTGAACAAATCATCAATGTCCAACCAGAGGCCAGCGTCCAATGTGTACTGTTCAGCTTCCATATCGTGGAGATCAGTTGATGATTTACGAAGGTAAAGCCATCACGGTTAAGGCTCTTGAAAGTGGCATCGTCGAACTGAAGTTCGATCTCAAGGGCGAGTCCGTCAACAAGTTCAACCGTCTAACCCTGAACGAACTGCGTCAGGCCGTAGACACCATCAAAGCAGATACTTCGGTCAAGGGCGTGATCGTCTCCAGCGGCAAGGACGTGTTTATCGTCGGCGCTGACATCACCGAATTCGTCGATAACTTCAAGCTGCCCGATGCCGAGCTGGTGGCTGGCAACCTCGAAGCCAACAAGATTTTCAGCGATTTCGAAGACCTCAACGTGCCGACCGTTGCCGTCATCAACGGCATCGCCCTGGGCGGCGGCCTGGAAATGTGCCTGGCCGCCGACTTCCGCGTGATGTCCGCGACCGCCAAGATCGGCCTGCCGGAAGTGAAGCTGGGCATCTACCCGGGCTTCGGCGGCACCGTACGTCTGCCGCGCCTGATCGGCGCCGACAACGCTATCGAGTGGATTGCCTCCGGCAAGGAAAACAAGGCTGAAGATGCGCTGAAAGTCGGCGCTGTAGACGCCGTGGTCGCGCCGGAAAAACTCGCTGATGCGGCACTGAACCTGATCAAGGGCGCCATCAGCGGCGAATTTGACTACAAGGCCAAGCGCCAACCGAAGCTTGAAAAACTCAAGCTCAACGCCATCGAGCAAATGATGTCGTTCGAAACCGCCAAAGGGTTCGTGGCAGGTCAGGCCGGCCCGAACTATCCGGCGCCGGTTGAAGCCATCAAGACCATCCAGAAGGCCGCGAACTTCGGTCGCGACAAAGCCCTGGAAGTGGAAGCGGCAGGCTTCGTGAAGCTGGCCAAGACGTCGGTCGCCGAAAGCCTGATCGGCCTGTTCCTGAACGATCAGGAGTTGAAGAAAAAGGCCAAGGCCTACGACGAAATCGCCAAGGACGTGAAACAGGCTGCCGTGCTCGGCGCCGGTATCATGGGCGGCGGTATCGCCTACCAGTCGGCTTCCAAAGGCACGCCGATCCTGATGAAGGACATCAACGAACACGGCATCGAGCAGGGTCTGGCGGAAGCCGCCAAACTGCTGGTGGGCCGCGTTGATAAAGGTCGCATGACCGCCGCGAAGATGGCTGAAGTGCTTAATGGTATTCGTCCTACGCTGTCCTACGGCGATTTCGGTCATGTCGACCTGGTGGTCGAAGCCGTTGTCGAGAACCCGAAGGTCAAGCAAGCGGTACTGGCTGAAGTCGAAGGCCAGGTTAAGGAAGGCACGATCCTGGCCTCCAACACCTCGACCATTTCCATCAGTTTGCTGGCCAAGGCCCTCAAGCACCCGGAAAACTTCGTCGGCATGCACTTCTTCAACCCGGTGCACATGATGCCGCTGGTGGAAGTGATTCGTGGCGAGAAGTCCAGCGAAGAAGCGGTGGCCACCACCGTTGCCTACGCCAAGAAGATGGGCAAGAACCCGATCGTGGTCAACGACTGCCCGGGCTTCCTGGTCAACCGCGTGCTGTTCCCGTACTTCGGCGGTTTCGCCAAGCTGGTCAGTGCCGGCGTGGACTTTGTGCGCATCGATAAAGTCATGGAGAAATTCGGCTGGCCCATGGGCCCGGCCTACCTGATGGACGTGGTCGGTATCGACACCGGTCACCACGGTCGTGACGTGATGGCTGAAGGCTTCCCGGACCGCATGAAAGACGACCGCCGCTCGGCGATCGACGCGCTGTACGAGGCCAAGCGCCTGGGTCAGAAGAACGGCAAGGGCTTCTATGCCTACGAGGCCGACAAGAAGGGCAAGCAGAAGAAGGTGGCCGATCCGTCGGTGCACGAAGTGCTCGCGCCGGTCATCTACGAGCAGCGTGAGGTGTCCGACGAGGACATCATCAACTGGATGATGATCGCCCTGTGCCTGGAAACCGTGCGTTGCCTGGAAGACGGCATCGTCGAAACCGCTGCCGAGGCCGATATGGGTCTGGTCTACGGCATTGGTTTCCCTCCGTTCCGTGGCGGTGCGCTGCGTTACATCGATTCCATCGGTGTCGCCGAATTCGTTGCCCTGGCTGATCAATACGCTGATCTGGGCCCGCTGTACCACCCGACTGCGAAGCTGCGCGAAATGGCCAAGAACGGCCAGCGCTTCTTTGGTTAAGTGCCCAGTCGACTAGAGCGAGAATAGTTATGAGCTTGAATCCAAGAGACGTCGTGATTGTCGACTTCGGTCGTACTCCGATGGGCCGCTCCAAGGGCGGCATGCACCGCAACACCCGCGCCGAGGACATGTCGGCGCACCTGATCAGCAAGTTGCTGGAGCGCAACACCAAGGTCGACCCGAACGAAGTCGAAGACGTGATCTGGGGTTGCGTCAACCAGACCCTGGAGCAGGGCTGGAACATCGCGCGCATGGCGTCGTTGATGACCCAGATCCCGCACACCTCGGCCGGTCAGACCGTGAGCCGCCTGTGCGGTTCGTCGATGAGCGCGCTGCACACGGCTGCCCAGGCAATCATGACCGGTAACGGTGACGTGTTTGTGGTCGGCGGTGTGGAGCATATGGGCCACGTCAGCATGATGCACGGCGTCGACCCTAACCCACACATGTCGCTGTACGCGGCAAAAGCCTCGGGCATGATGGGCCTGACCGCGGAAATGCTTGGCAAGATGCACGGCATCACCCGCGAAGCCCAGGACGCGTTCGGCCTGCGCTCTCACCAGCTCGCCCACAAGGCGACCGTCGAAGGCAAGTTCAAGGATGAAATCATCCCGATGAACGGCTATGACGAAAACGGTTTCCTCAAGCTGTTCGACTACGACGAAACCATTCGTCCGGACACCACCCTGGAAAGCCTGGCGGCCCTGAAGCCTGCCTTCAATCCAAAGGGCGGCACCGTGACTGCCGGTACGTCGTCGCAGATCACCGACGGTGCCTCGTGCATGATCGTGATGTCGGCGCAGCGTGCCCAGGACCTGGGTATCCAGCCGCTGGCCGTGATCCGTTCGATGGCGGTGGCGGGTGTGGACCCCGCAATCATGGGCTATGGTCCAGTACCGGCTACACAAAAAGCCTTGAAGCGCGCGGGCTTGACCATCAACGACATCGACTTCTTCGAGCTCAACGAAGCTTTCGCCGCACAGGCCCTGCCGGTGCTGAAAGATTTGAAAGTACTCGACAAGATGAACGAGAAGGTTAACCTGCACGGCGGTGCGATTGCCCTGGGACATCCATTCGGTTGCTCCGGTGCTCGTATCTCCGGCACTTTGCTTAACGTGATGAAGCAAAATGGCGGCAACCTTGGGGTTGCCACCATGTGCATTGGCCTCGGCCAAGGCATTTCCACCGTCTTCGAACGCGTTTAAGCGTTGGGCTGACGGAAGCCGGGGCCCAGTGCCCCGGTTTTTGTTTTTTGGCGATTTTGTATTTTTTTTTTAACAAATTTTGTAAGAGGGCCAGAGCATGAAAGTCGAACCCGGGCTCTATCAGCATTACAAGGGGCCGCAGTACCGCGTTTTCAATGTGGCGCGGCACTCCGAGACCGAAGAAGAAGTGGTGTTTTATCAAGCGCTGTATGGCGATTACGGCTTTTGGGTACGTCCGTTGAAGATGTTCCTGGAGACCGTCGAAGTTGACGGCAAGCGGGTCCCGCGCTTTGCTTTGGTGCAGGTTGAACCCAGTCTTTTTTCAGGGCAATAACGGCAGGCCGCGCAGAATGCTGCGCTTGACCTCACCCGGTTGCCACTATATATAGCGTTGCCGCGACAGGCGCCAACTGCCTTTCACTTCTCGAATTCAGGAATTTTCCGATCCATGGGCAAATCGCTGGTCATTGTGGAATCCCCGGCCAAGGCCAAGACCATCAACAAGTACTTGGGTAACGAGTACGTGGTGAAGTCGAGTATCGGCCATATCCGCGACTTGCCCACCAGTGGTTCGGCCAGTGCCGCCAAAGAGCCCGCTGCCAAGCGCGGCAAGGCGGCTGCAGGCGAAGCCCCGGCCCTTTCACCCAAAGAGAAAGCGCGCAAGCAGCTGGTCTCGCGCATGGGGGTGGACCCGGACCATGGCTGGAAGGCCAAATACGAGATCCTTCCCGGCAAGGAAAAGGTCATCGAAGAGCTGCGCCGGCTCGCCAAGGATGCCGACACCATCTATCTCGCAACGGACTTGGACCGCGAAGGGGAAGCCATTGCCTGGCACCTGCGGGAAGCCATCGGCGGTGATGACAGCCGCTACAAGCGCGTGGTGTTCAACGAAATCACCAAGAAAGCCATTCAGGAAGCCTTCTCTACGCCCGGCGAGCTGGATATCGACCGCGTCAACGCCCAGCAGGCCCGGCGTTTCCTCGACCGTGTCGTGGGCTACATGGTCTCGCCGCTGTTGTGGGCGAAGATCGCCCGTGGTTTGTCCGCTGGTCGTGTGCAATCGGTAGCGGTCAAGCTGGTGGTGGAGCGTGAGCGCGAGATCCGCGCGTTCAACCCGGAAGAATACTGGGAAGTGCACGCCGACCTCGGCACCGCCAAGGGCGCGAATGTGCGTTTCGAAGTGGCCCGCGAGGAAGGCGAGGCGTTCAAGCCGCTGAATGAAGCCCAGGCCATGGCTGCGCTGGAAAAACTCAAGGCGTCCAGCTACAGCATCATCAAGCGTGAAGACAAACCGACCAGCAGCAAGCCGTCGGCGCCGTTCATCACCTCCACCCTGCAGCAGGCGGCGAGCAACCGCCTGGGCTTCGGTGTGAAGAAAACCATGATGATGGCCCAGCGTCTGTATGAAGCCGGCTACATCACCTACATGCGTACCGACTCCACCAACCTGTCGTTGGACGCGGTGGCGATGGCGCGTACTTATATTGAAAGCGAGTTCGGCAAGAAATACCTGCCGGAAAAGCCAAACGTCTACAGCAGTAAAGAGGGCGCCCAGGAGGCCCACGAAGCGATTCGTCCTTCCGACGCCAACACCACGCCGGCCAAGCTCAGTGGCATGGAGCGCGATGCGGAGCGCCTCTACGAGCTGATCTGGCGCCAGTTCCTGGCGTGCCAGATGCTGCCGGCGCAGTACCTGTCCACTACCGTCAGCGTGGGTGCAGGCGACTTCGAGCTGCGTGCCAAGGGCCGTATCCTCAAGTTCGACGGTTACACCCGTGTGCTGCCGCAAATCACCAAGCCTGGCGATGACGACGTGCTGCCGGACATGGCTCAGGGCGACAACCTGAAACTGATCAAGCTCGACCCGTCCCAGCATTTCACCAAGCCGCCGGCCCGTTATTCGGAAGCCAGCCTGGTGAAAGAGATGGAGAAGCGCGGTATTGGTCGTCCTTCGACCTACGCGGCGATCATTTCCACCATCCAGGACCGTGGTTACGTCGCGTTGCACAACCGTCGTTTCTATTCCGAAAAAATGGGCGACATCGTGACCGAGCGCCTGTCCGAGAGTTTCTCCAACCTGATGGACTACGGCTTCACCGCCGGCATGGAAGAGAACCTCGATGACGTGGCCCAGGGCGAACGCGACTGGAAGAACGTGCTCGATGAGTTCTACGGCGACTTCAAGAAGAAACTTGAAGTGGCTGAAAGCCCTGACAGCGGCATGCGCGCCAACCAGCCGGTGATGACCGACATCCCGTGCCAGACCTGCGGTCGCCCCATGCAGATCCGTACGGCGTCCACTGGCGTGTTCCTCGGTTGTTCGGGTTATAGCCTGCCGCCGAAAGAGCGCTGCAAGGCCACCGTCAACCTGGTGCCTGGTGATGAAATCGCTGCCGATGACGAGGGTGAGTCCGAGTCGTTGGTGCTGCGTGGCAAGCACCGGTGCCCGATCTGCAGCACGGCGATGGACGCCTATCTGCTGGACGAAAAGCACAAGCTGCATATCTGCGGTAACAACCCGGATTGCAACGGCTACGAGATCGAAGAGGGCACCTACCGCATCAAGGGCTACGAAGGCCCGAGCCTGGAGTGCGATAAATGCGGCAGCGAGATGCAGCTCAAGACCGGTCGTTTCGGCAAGTTCTTCGGCTGTACCAACCCGACCTGCAAGAACACCCGCAAGCTGCTGAAAAGCGGTGATGCGGCGCCGCCGAAGATGGATCCGGTGAAGATGCCGGAACTCAAGTGCGAGAAGGTCGACGACACCTACATCCTGCGTGACGGCGCTTCGGGCCTGTTCCTGGCGGCCAGCCAGTTCCCGAAAAACCGCGAGACGCGCGCGCCGTTGGTGCTGGAAATTGTGCCGCACAAAGATGAGATCGATCCGAAATACCACTTCCTGTGCGAAGCGCCGAAGAAAGACCCTGATGGTCGTCCGGCCGTGATCCGCTACAGCCGCAAGACCAAGGAGCAGTACGTGCAATCCGAAGTCGATGGTAAGCCTACCGGCTGGAAAGCGTTCTACGAGGGTGGCAAGTGGAAGGTGGAGGACAAGCGCCAGGGCGCTTGATCGACTAATCTGCCAAATAGGAAGGCCGCCTGAATAGGCGGCCTTTTTTTGCGCTTGCGGTGTGCTCGGCTGATCCGTGACACTGTTGAGCCAGTATCTCGCTTTTTCGTTGTGGAGACTGCCGTCATGGCCAACGAACTCTATACCCGTACCAATCAGAAAATTTACTTTGCGGGTTTGTCCCTGGAAGCTCTTGGCCGTGCTGAAGAAGGGAAGGAGATGAATGCCATCGCGTTGGTTCAGGCGGGGCGTGAGGCGGCGTTATTCCACCTATACGGCGCCTTGCTGGGCCTTTGCCATGAAATCGCCGGGTTCTACCGCTTGCCTCAGGCGGGGTCGCCCCGGGCGGAAATGATCATGACCCGTGAAGTGCTGGAGACCATGGCCATTCCCGAGCTGGCCGAGCTGGTGGAAATGGCCCAGAGCCCGGATAGCTGGGTTGCGCGCCTGCTCAAGGCGCACGCGGACATGTTCCAGCCGCCACGCATTCCTCATGTGCCCAAGGGCGATGTGACGCAACCGTTGATCGTGGCCGTGGCTCTGGAAGAAGATGAACCGAAACCCTTGAGCCGCGAAGAGCTCGAGAGCTGGCGCCAGGAGCTGAAAAAGATGGCGCTGCGTTTCCGTGAAGGTCTGAACGAGTGCTGAGGGCGTAGGCGTCGGTTTGCCGACGAATAAACAGGCACCGTTCATCAAGCCGTAAAGAAACCTCTTCAGATCCTCTGCGGGGCCGGGTGTATGACTGATATAATCCCGGCCTTTCGTGGAGAACAGACTTTTATGCCGACGTCCTTTCTTGAAATTGTTGAGTTGCCTGACGGCCGAATCGAGCTGCGTCGGGCTGAGGACGAAGGTTCTCTGGTCATTCTGGATTTTTCCGAGGACGCCAAGGCATTCCTGCAAGGCCAGCACGTGGAAGTGGCAAAAGCCATGTTGAGCGTGGGCGTTCAGATGGCTGGCCGCCTGGCGGAAGGTGAGCCGGAGAAGGAAGACGGCCCGCGGGTGCTTCACTGAGTTCAGTGAAGTAGTCCAAGAAAGCCCGGACACCACGGGTAATTTCTGTGTTTTCAGCCCAGTCGAATATTCAAACTCTGTGCATCACCTGTGCGAGCGGCGCTGATCAACTGCTGTTTGGCGCTGGCATTCAGCGGGTTCAGCCAGCTCACCACCGTATGGCTGCGGCCCAGACGCAGGGCTTCGCAGGTCAGTTGCTGGGCGCTTTGGGTGCCGCGGGGATGTAGCAGAAGGATGCGTTCTCGGTTGAGGCCGGCGTCCCGCAACCAGGCCTGGGTGAGGCTGGCGGGCGGGGCGATCAGCGTCAGCCAGCGAGCATCCTGTTCCTCACTCAGCTCTCGAAGCACTGGCGCCAGCAGGCTCAGGCAGCTCACGGCCGTACCGCGCAACGACAATTCACTGAATGCCTCAGGTTCGGCACTCCAGGGCGCCTCGACCGTTTCCTTGAGGATAGGCGCAAGTGGTTGGGCCAAAAAGGCCTCGAACAGCGACAGTTGTGTGTGTTGCGGGGTGTGCACGAGCTGCATGATGCCTCCGTTAGCGGCGAATGACGCCGACGCTCAAGCCTTCGATCACCAGGTCCTGATCTTTCAGGTTCACTTCGATCGGGGCGAACTCAGGGTTCTCGGCCAGCAGCCAGACCTTGCTGCCTTCGCGCTTGAAGCGCTTGACGGTGACTTCATCACCGATCCGGGCGACGACGATCTGGCCATTACGGGCTTCGCGGGTGGTATGGACGGCCAGCAGGTCGCCATCGAAGATGCCTACGTCCTTCATGCTCATGCCGTGTACCCGCAGCAGGTAGTCGGCGCGAGGGTGGAAGAAGGTCGGGTTGATGTTGCAGGACTCCTCGACGTGCTGCTGCGCCAGGATCGGCGCACCGGCGGCTACGCGGCCGATGATCGGCAGGGTCGATTCATCCGCCTTGGCTTCAAAGCCTGGGATGCGAATGCCGCGTGAAGCACCGGGGGTCATCTCGATCGCACCTTTGCGCGCGAGGGCCTTGAGGTGTTCTTCAGCGGCATTTGGGGATTTGAACCCCAGTTCCAGCGCAATTTCAGCTCGTGTGGGCGGATAGCCGTTGTCATCGAGGCAGCGCTTGATAAAAGCCAGAATCTCAGCTTGGCGTGGCGTCAGTTTTAGCATGTTGATCGCTCTGTCTTTTTATACAGTGACTGGGATTATATACAGTGAACTGCACTTGGCAATCCTCCTTTTCAGGCACTCCGCTGGACGGTCATCCGTCAGCCTTCCGACAAGCCATGGATAGCGCTGCCTACAGACCTTGCGGGATGTGATTAAATACGCATGAAATAGATGACTGCCTGGCCGGAAAACGGCCTCGCAGGCTTGACAAGACACACCCTGAAACGTATGTTTCAAACAAGTGTTTGTCAGGCGGAGTAGCCATGGCCCAGTCGGAAACCGTTGAACGCATTCTCGATGCTGCCGAGCAATTGTTCGCGGAAAAAGGATTTGCTGAAACTTCATTGCGCCTGATCACCAGCAAGGCCGGGGTGAACCTGGCGGCGGTGAACTATCATTTCGGTTCGAAAAAAGCCCTGATCCAGGCAGTGTTCTCGCGCTTCCTGGGGCCATTCTGCGCGAGTCTCGACCGTGAGCTCGAGCGCCGTCAGACCAAGCCTGAGCACAAGCCGAGCCTGGAAGAACTGCTGGAAATCCTGGTCGAGCAGGCGCTGGTGGTTCAACCGCGCAGTGGCAACGACCTGTCGATCTTCATGCGCCTGCTGGGCCTGGCCTTCAGCCAGAGCCAGGGCCACCTGCGGCGTTATCTGGAAGACATGTACGGCAAGGTATTCCGCCGCTATATGTTGCTGGTCAACGACGCTGCGCCACGCATCCCGCCCATCGAACTGTTCTGGCGCGTGCACTTCATGCTCGGCGCCGCGGCGTTCAGCATGTCCGGTATCAAGGCGTTGCGTGCCATCGCCGAGACTGACTTCGGCGTCAACACCTCGATTGAGCAGGTCATGCGCCTGATGGTGCCCTTCCTGGCTGCCGGTATGCGTGCCGACACGGGGGTTACCGACCCTGCCATGATCGCGGCCCAATTGCGTCCGCGCAGCAAGTCCTCGGTGTCTCCCTCCAAGGTTTGACCGCTCGGGTGGGCGCAGCCTTTTGCTTGCGCTAAGCTAGCCGCCATGCCGATTTCAGCCATTGATTCATGACCCAGTGTGCTCACCGCGTGTACCGCGTCGTGAGCATACTGGGTTGTGTGCGTTATTTAAGGAAGGTTTATGAGTGCTGCCCTGCAAGGTTCTTTGATGGTCGACGTTGCCGGCACCTGGCTGACGGCTGAAGATCGCCACCTGTTGCGCCAACCTGAAGTGGGCGGCCTGATCATTTTTGCGCGCAATATCGAGCATCCACGCCAGGTTCGTGAGTTGAGCGCGGCCATCCGTGCGGTGCGTCCGGATCTGCTGCTGGCGGTCGACCAGGAAGGCGGTCGCGTACAGCGTCTGCGTCAGGGGTTTGTGCGCTTGCCGGCCATGCGTGCGCTGGCGGACAACCCCAATGCCGAGTACCTGGCCGAGCAATGCGGCTGGATCATGGCCACCGAGGTTCTGGCGGTTGGCCTCGACCTGAGTTTTGCCCCGGTACTGGACCTGGACTATCAACGCAGCGCCGTGGTCGGCACCCGTTCCTTCGAAGGCGACCCCGAGCGCGCAGCGCTGCTGGCCGGTGCTTTTATCCGCGGGATGAACAGCGCGGGCATGGCCGCCACGGGTAAACACTTCCCCGGCCACGGTTGGGCCGAGGCCGATTCCCATGTGGCGATCCCCAACGACGAGCGCAGCCTGGAGCAGATTCGCGCCCATGACCTGGTGCCGTTCGCCCGTCTGAGCCGGCAGTTGGCGGCCGTGATGCCGGCCCATGTCATCTACCCGCAGGTCGATGCCCAGCCGGCCGGCTTCTCGCGCCGCTGGTTGCAGGACATTCTGCGCGGTGAGTTGCAGTTCGATGGGGTGATTTTCAGCGATGACCTGTCCATGGCCGGAGCGCATGTGGTGGGTGATGCCGCCAGCCGCATCGAAGCGGCACTGACGGCAGGTTGCGACATGGGGCTGGTGTGCAATGATCGTGCGGCGGCTGAACTGGCGCTGAGTGCGGCCCAGCGGCTGGGGGTCAAGCCTTCGGCACGTATTGCGCGCATGCGCGGCCAGGCGATTGCGTCGACGGACTACAAGCAGGATCCGCGCTGGCTGGCGGCGCTGACTGCATTGCGGGATGCTCAGTTGATTGACTGAAGACTGCGTTGCGCCCGAATGCGGTGTAACGGTCAGCGCTTCTCTTGTTTGTTGGGCAGCGGCGCAAACAGCGCTTCGATATCCTCGTTGCCCAGCTGCCAATCTCCCGTTGTGCGCCCATCCAGCACACCCGCCGCCAGATCGGATTTTTCCTTCTGTAGGTGCTGGATTTTCTCTTCCACCGTGCCCCGGGCAATCATCTTGTAGACGAACACCGGCTTCTCTTGACCGATGCGGTAGGCGCGGTCGGTAGCCTGGTTTTCCGTGGCCGGGTTCCACCATGGATCGTAGTGGATCACGGTGTCGGCTTCGGTGAGGTTCAATCCGACGCCGCCGGCTTTCAGGCTGATCAGAAAAATCTGCAGCTTGCCGCTCTGGAAGTCTTTCACGGGTGTACGCCGGTCGCGGGTCTGGCCGGTGAGCAGCGCGTAGGCCACATTGCGTTTTTTCAGCTCGATCTCGATCAGGCCGAGCATCGAGGTGAACTGGGAAAACAGCAGAATGCGTCGGCCTTCGGCGAACAGTTCTTCGAGCATCTCCATCAGGCTGTCGAGCTTGCCCGAACTGCTGCCACGGGCGGGCAGGGTGGCTTCGTTGACCAGGCGCAAGTCGCAGCACACCTGACGCAACTTGAGCAGTGCCTCGAGGATGATGATCTGGCTGCGCGCCACGCCTTTGCGGGTGATCTCGTCGCGCACTTTTTTATCCATGGCCAGGCGCATGGTTTCGTACACGTCACGCTGGGCCTCATTGAGGTCGACCCAGTGGATGATCTCGGTCTTGGGCGGCAGCTCGGTCGCCACTTGTTCTTTGGTGCGGCGCAGCAGGAAGGGTTTGATCCGACCGTTCAGGTGCTGCAATCGCACATCACTGGCGCGCTTTTCGATGGGCACCCGGTAGTCGCGATTGAAGCTTTTCACGTCGCCGAGCCAGCCCGGCAACAGGAAGTGGAACAGCGACCACAGCTCGCCCAAGTGATTCTCCAGTGGTGTGCCGCTCAGGCACAGGCGCTGTCGCGCATTCAGCTCGCGGGCCGCCTGGGCCGCCTTGCTGGTGGGGTTCTTGATGTACTGGGCTTCGTCGAGGATCAGCACATGCAAGGGCAGTTTGGCCAGGTGTTCGATGTCCTTGGGCAGCAGAGCGTAGGTGGTCAGCAGCAGGTCGTAGTCCGAAAGCCCCAGGCCTTTGGAGGACGTGAAGTGCTTCTTGCGCCCCGCGCCGTACAGGGCCAGGACCTTGAGTTGCGGGGTGAAGTGCGCAGCTTCGTCCAGCCAGTTGGGGATCAGGCTGGTGGGCATCACCACCATGCACGGTCGGTCCAGACGTCCGGCAATTTTTTCGCTGAGAATGTGCGCCAGGGTCTGCAAGGTTTTACCCAGGCCCATGTCATCCGCGAGAATCCCGCCCACCTCGAGTTGGCGCAGCGACTGCATCCAGCTCAAACCTTCCAGCTGGTACGGGCGCAAGGTGGCGTTCAAGCCTTCGGGCGCTACGCAGGTGAAGTCGCGGATATCACGCAAGCGCTGGGCAAAGTTGCGGATTTTTTCGCCACCTTCCCATTGCAGTGGCATGTCTTCCAGCGGGTTCAGCCGAATCGCGTCGGCCTTGGCCAGGCGCAGTGCGGTGGTGCCGGTGTCCTGCAGGTAAAACTCGCCGAGGGTCGCCAGCACCGGTTTCAAGCGGCCGTAGGGCAACGCGACTTGTATCGGGCCGTGGCCATTGGGCAGGCCGGGGATATTCACTAGGATCAACTCGTCATCGCGGCGCCGCGCGAGTTTCTCCGGGTTGAGGATCTCGGTGTGCGAGCGCATCAGGTTCAGCAGGATCGGCAGCAGGCTCAGCCGCTGACCATTGACGATGATCCCCAGCTCCAGGTCGAACCAGTCACGCTCGGGGCCTTCGTCGACCGTGGCGTACCAGTCGTCGACGGCGCTCAGGTCGAAGCCGAAATCATCATCGATCAACAGTTCCCAGCCCTCGGCCCGCAAGGTCGGTGTGGCATTGAGGGTGAAGGTCAGCCAGGCGCTGTCGTTGACCATCTCGAACAGCTCGCCGGCGCTCTCCGGCAGGGCTTTGCTCTGGCGCGTGGCGACCTTGAACCCCAGCAGGCGCAATTGTTCGCGGTAGCGCTGTTCCTGTTCGGGGTGGCGCTTGATGCGCAGGGTCTGGGTTTCCTGGCGCACGATGATGTCCGCGTTTTTCTGCCCGCTGACGTAATGGTCCAGGTAGTTGAATGCCAGCGCCGCGCGGTGCTGGATATAGCGTTGCATCTTGCCGTTGCGCGGCTCGAACGCACTGAACTCGACGCTGGCCATCCACAGGCGCGGCACGGGCTGCACGTCTTCCATTACCACCTGTGGCAACACCACGCGGTTATCCAGCACCGCCTGGAGTTTTTCCAGTAGCTCGGCATCCTGGGCGGCGGCGGGGTAGGCCAGGGTTTCCTGGACCTTGAGCAAGACCGCCGCGATATGTTTGCAATTGGTGTGCACCGGGCAGGTACAACGGCTGTCCACCAGGATCAGCGTGCCCTTGGCCGATTCGCGCAGGGCAATGGTCTGTCGGTAGACGTTGCCGCCCGAGCCTTCGCAACTGGCGACGATAGTGCTGTCGCCGGACTCCACGATCCGTACGCGGTTCTCCAGGGCATAACGCCGCCCACGCTCCAGGCTTTGCTCCTTGAAACGGTTGGCCCACGATGGGGCCAGGGGTTTGGTCAACGACGGCGTCACGGACATGGCGCGGGATCAGTCCTGAATATCGGGCGGTGGTGCGCTGGGGGGCTTGGCGGTCAGCGAGGTGATTTTGATCAGCAGCGCCAGGTGGCCGCCATCCAGGTAGTTGAGTTGGTTGTTCTTGGTGCGCACATCTTTCTGCGCCAAGTGTTCACTGGCGACCACGCTGCCGTTGCCGTCGAACTGGTTGATCCAGAAGTCCGCGTCGATATCGGTGAAGCGACCCAGTTGCAGATTGAGCACGCCTTCGATGGGGAACTGGCCGAACTGCTCCTGGCCGTCGGTGATCGCGATCTTGACCGGTTGTTCGCCGAGGTTCTGCTCCCAGGCTTTGTGCGCGAGCACGGTGTAGCTGTTGTCGGCCTTGAGCTTGTCGACGATGTTGTTCAGGCGTGGCGGGCTCAGTGTGTCGCTGCCCAGGCGCGTGGCGCCGGCATCCCAGTTTTCCGGCGCGGCGCGGCTGTTGATCACTGGCTCCGCGTTCTGGCGCACCAGGATCATTTCCACCTGGTAAGGGCTGTCGGCGAACGCCGCAGGTGCCACTACCACCATCAACAGGCTCAGCATGCGGAACAGGCGCATTGGGGGCGTCCTTCAAGCAGATTTCGGGATGAGGCGCTCGAACAGCGCCTCCAATGTATTAAAGCGTTCTTCGGCGCGTTCCATCGGCACCATGAACTTGAACAGCGTAGCCCCTTCGAACTTGTAGCGATTGGGCTGGCCCTGAATCAGCTTGATCAGCACCAACGGGTCCACCGGCGTCTGCGCTTCGAACTCGATACGCCCACCTTGCGGGCCGGCGTCGACTTTCTTGATGCCCAGTTGTTCGGCCTGCAATTTGAGCAGGGTCAGGCGCACCAGGTTCTTGGTCGGCTCGGGCAGCAGGCCGAAACGGTCGATCATCTCGACTTGCAGGTCCTTGAGGCCTTCCTCGTCGGTGGCCGACGCGATGCGCTTGTAGAGGATCAGCCGTGCATGGACGTCCGGCAGATAGTCCTCGGGGATCAGCGCCGGCAGGCGCAAGTTGATTTCCGGGCCGCCCCCCAGGGGCTGGTCAAGGTTGGGTTGCTCGCCCTTGCGAATGGCTTTTACCGCGCGTTCGAGCATCTCCATGTACAGGGTGAAACCCACGGCCTGGATCTGCCCGCTCTGGCCATCGCCCAGCAGTTCGCCGGCGCCACGGATTTCCAGGTCGTTGGTGGCCAGCACAAAACCGGCGCCCAGGTCCTGGGTGTTGGCGATGGCCTCCAGGCGCTTCTCGGCATCGCCAGTGACTTGCTGGCGCGGCGGCGTCAGCAGGTAGGCATAGGCCTGGTGGTGGCTGCGCCCGACGCGCCCGCGCAACTGGTGCAGTTGCGCCAGGCCGAACTTGTCGGCGCGCTCGATGATGATGGTGTTGGCGCTCGGCACGTCGATGCCGGTTTCGATGATGGTCGAGGCGATCAGCACGTTGAAGCGCTTGTGGTAGAAGTCACTCATGACCTGTTCGAGTTCGCGCTCGCGCATCTGCCCGTGGCCGATGCCGATGCGCGCTTCGGGCACCAGTTCGGCGAGGTCGGCGGCGCATTTCTCGATGGTCTTCACGTCGTTGTGCAGGTAATACACCTGGCCACCGCGCAGCAATTCACGCAGCAGTGCTTCCTTGACCGTGCTTTTGTTCTGCTCCATGACGAAGGTGCGCACCGACAACCGGCGCGCCGGCGGCGTGGCGATGATCGACAGGTCGCGCATGCCCGACACCGCCATGTTCAGCGTGCGCGGAATCGGCGTGGCGGTGAGGGTGAGAATGTCGACTTCACTGCGCAGGGCCTTGAGCTGTTCCTTCTGGCGCACGCCAAAACGGTGCTCTTCGTCGATGATCACCAGGCCCAGGTTCTTGATCTTCACATCGTCCGACAGCAGCTTGTGGGTGCCGATCACAATGTCGATCTTGCCTTCGGCGAGGTCGGCCACGGCCGCGTTCACTTCCTTGGCCGATTTGAAGCGGCTCATCACTTCCACGGTCACCGGCCAGTCGGCAAAACGATCGCGGAAGCTGTTGTAGTGCTGCTGGGCGAGCAGGGTGGTCGGCACCAGGATCGCCACTTGGCGGCCACCGTGCACGGCAATGAAGGCCGCGCGCATGGCCACCTCGGTTTTGCCGAAGCCCACGTCGCCGCACACCAGGCGGTCCATCGGCTTGGGCGCGAGCATGTCGGCGCGCACTGCATCGATGGCGGTTTGCTGGTCCGGGGTTTCCTCGAATGCGAAGCCTGCGCTGAACGTGGCGTAGTCGGCTTTCGGGTCGGTGAACGCGTAACCCTCGCGGGCGGCGCGGCGGGCGTAGATGTCGAGCAATTCGGCGGCCACGTCGCGCACCTGCTCGGCGGCCTTGCGCTTGGCTTTTTGCCAGGTCTCGGAACCCAGGCGATGCAAAGGCGCCAGCGCGTCGTCACTGCCGGTATAGCGGGCGATCAGGTGCAGGTTGGCTACCGGCACGTAGAGCTTGGCGCCTTCGGCATATTCCAGGGTGAGGAATTCGGCGGCCTGGTTTTCGATTTCCAGCGTCTGCAGGCCCAGGTAGCGCCCCACGCCATGGTCGATGTGCACCACCGGTGCGCCTTCGCGCAGTTCGGTGAGGTTTTTGATGACCGCGTCATTGTTGGCGTCGGCGCGTTTTTCGCGCCGCCGGCGTTGCATCACGCGTTGGCCGAACAACGGGCTCTCCGCGACCAGCGCCAGTGCCGGGTCATCCAGTTGCAGGCCTTCGTCGAGCGGTGCGATGGTGATCGCCAGACGGTCCTTGCTCGCGACGAAATCAGGCCAGCTGTCCACGGTTTTCGGGCGCAGCTTGAGACGTTCCAGCAATTCCAGCAGCACTTCGCGACGCCCTGCGGACTCGGCGGTGAACAGCACGCGACCGGGGAAATCCGCGAGGAAGTTCGACAGCGCCTCCAGCGGCTGGCTGGCCTTGGCTTCAATCGCCAGGTTCGGCAGCGCCTGTGCCGGGAAGCGCGAGCGGCCGGCGCCGGTGTCCACGTCCTGTTGGCTGGCGACGATACGTGGCCAGTCTTTCAGGCGGGCAAAGCAGTCTTCCACCGGCAGGAACAGCTCCGCCGGCGGCAACAACGGCCGGGACGGGTCGATGCGGCGTTCTTCGTAACGGTTGCGCACATCGTTCCAGAAGTTTTCCGCGGCCTGTTCGATACCCGGCAGCGAAAACACCTGGGTGTCCTGGGGCAGGTAATCGAACAGCGTCGAGGTTTCGTCGAAGAACAGGGGCAGGTAGTACTCGATACCGGCGGGGGTGATTCCGCTGCTCAAGTCCTGAAAGATCGGGCAGCGGCGGAAGTCCACGTCGAAACGCTCGCGAAAACGTGCCTTGAAGCGGGTGACGGCGTCTTTTTGCAGCGGGAATTCCTTGGCCGGCAGCAGCTTGACCGACTCGACTTTGTCGATGGAGCGCTGGTTTTCCGGGTCGAAGGTACGCAGGGTTTCGATTTCGTCATCGAACAGGTCGATGCGATACGGCAGTTTGCTGCCCATCGGGAACAGGTCGAGCAGGGCGCCGCGGACGGCGAATTCGCCATGCTCGTACACCGTATCGACGCAGCGATAGCCGCTCGCTTCCAGGCGCGTGCGCATCTGGTCCACGTCCAGCTTCTGGCCGACATCCAGCACCAGGCTGCTGCCCAGCAGGAACTTGGTCGGGGCCAGGCGGTGCAGCGCCGTGGTGATCGGCACCACCAGCACGCCGTGGTCCAGTTCCGGCAGGCGGTACAGGCTGGCGATGCGCTGGGAAACGATGTCCTGGTGCGGCGAGAACAGGTCGTAGGGCAGGGTTTCCCAGTCAGGGAAATGCAACACCGGCAAATCGGGGGCGAAGAAGCTCAGCTCCTGCTCCAGCCGCTCGGCGCTTTGGCTGTCGGCGGTGAGCAGCAGGGTAAAGCGCTTGGCTGCGCTGGCAGCCTCGGCAATGGCCAGGCTCAGGGCGGCACCGGGCAGATTGCCCCAGTGCTGTTTACCTGCCGCGGCAGGGAGTAGCGGTAGACGCAGAACGGGCACGGAAGGTTGAGCTCCAAGCGTTGCGACAAAGTCGGTAATTGTAACGGCCTGAGGTGCCGCCTGTCAGTTTCTCACTGAGCCTATTACGGATCCGGGGAAATGTAGTGGCTATGACAAAAAATGCTGTCTTTCGACTCATTATGTAGTGCGAAAGTTGACGTATATTTCGGAGGGTTACGGACAAGTCGGCCCGTTCGTTATTTTGAGGTTGGCCTGAAACCCGCGTATTTACAGGGCTCTAGCGGGGTGATCGGTTTTTTGCAAGGGCTTTAGTTGCGGCTCGCGCATTGCTCAGGGCTTGTGTGGGCGGCATAATGTAGCCCCTTTTTTAAGCCCCTACATGTGGAAGGTTCCCGTGACTCAGAAGCCCGACCAGTGTCTTGGTGAATGGATTGATCGTGAAGCCCTCGCGGAAGCGATGATTCCGCTGATCGGTCAGCTGTACCGCAATAACAATGTGGTGAGCTCGATCCATGGCCGCAGCCTGATCAACCAATCGGTCATCGCGATTCTCAAGGCGCACCGTTTTGCGCGTCACCGTTCCCTTGACGAAAGCGAACTCTCCGTCCACGAAACATTCCCACTGCTCAAGGCCATGAGCGAGCTCAAGCTCGGCGCGGCCTCGGTGGACCTGGGCAAGCTGGCGAACAAATTCAAGGCCGAAGGCAATGGCCGCACCGCCGATCAGTTCGTACGCGAAGAACTGGCCGACGTGGTCGGTCAGCAAAACGCTGCGGCCCGCAAAGGCACAGACGTGGTCCTGTACGGTTTCGGTCGTATCGGCCGCCTGCTGGCGCGCATCCTGATCGAAAAAACCGGCGGCGGCGACGGCCTGCGCCTGCGTGCGATCGTCGTGCGCAAAGGCGCCGAGAACGACCTGACCAAGCGCGCAAGCCTGCTGCGTCGCGACTCGGTACACGGTCCGTTCAACGGCACCATCGTCATCGACGAAGAAAACAACACCATCACCGCCAACGGTAACCTGATCCAGGTGATCTACGCGAAGAGCCCGACCGAGGTGGATTACACCCAGTACGGCATCCAGAACGCGCTGCTGGTGGACAACACCGGTGTATGGCGTGACGCCGACGGCCTGGGCCAGCACCTGGCCTGCCCGGGTGTCGACCGCGTTGTGTTGACCGCGCCTGGCAAGGGCAAGCTGAAGAACATCGTTCACGGCATCAACCACGCTGAAATCACCGCTGACGACAAGATCGTCTCCGCCGCTTCGTGCACCACCAACGCCATCGTGCCGGTGCTCAAGGCTGTGAATGACAAGTTCGGCATCGTCAACGGCCACGTCGAAACCGTTCACTCGTACACCAACGACCAGAACCTGATCGACAACTTCCACAAGGGCGATCGCCGTGGTCGCAGCGCCGCGCTGAACATGGTGATCACCGAGACCGGTGCCGCCACCGCTGCCGCAAAGGCCTTGCCTGAGCTGGCCGGCAAGCTGACCGGCAACGCAATCCGCGTTCCGACGCCAAACGTGTCGATGGCCATTCTCAACCTGAACCTCGAGAAAGCCGCTACCCGTGAAGAGATGAACGAGTACCTGCGCTACATGGCGCTGCACTCCGAGCTGCACAAGCAGATCGACTTCGTCAATTCGCAGGAAGTGGTGTCCACCGACTTCGTGGGCTCGCGCCACGCCGGTGTGGTAGACGCCGAAGCGACTATCACCCAGGACAACCGTGTCGTGCTGTACGTGTGGTACGACAACGAGTTCGGCTACAGCTGCCAGGTGGTTCGCGTGATGGAAGACATGGCCGGGGTCAACCCGCCAGCGTTCCCGCGCTAAGCCTGTGCCATAAATGAAAACGCCCTGACTTGTCGGGGCGTTTTTGTATCCGCCCGGGGTGACTCTGGCGGTTATTTGCAGCAGGATGTCCTGTAGTGCAGGCAATACTGGCCTACGACGCGACCAAGGGTTAATGTGCGCGGCGTTGAGCCTTATATAGACTGTGCCCCGGTTCACACACTTGAGCCAAATTGTCCTTCATGACCGCTGGCCGCGGCATGATTTAGCCCGGCGTCCAACCGTACGCCTGGCCTGTTCTGAGGAGTACGCATGGCTGTCTACAACTACGACGTGGTGGTACTGGGTTCCGGCCCGGCTGGAGAAGGTGCGGCGATGAATGCCGCCAAAGCTGGGCGCAAGGTGGCGATGGTCGATAGCCGTCGCCAGGTCGGCGGTAACTGCACCCACCTGGGTACCATCCCGTCCAAGGCTTTGCGTCACTCGGTACGTCAGATCATGCAGTTCAACACCAACCCGATGTTCCGGGCCATTGGTGAGCCGCGCTGGTTTTCGTTCCCGGACGTGCTCAAGAGCGCCGAGAAAGTCATCTCCAAACAAGTCGCCTCGCGCACCGGTTACTACGCGCGCAACCGTGTCGACCTGTTCTTCGGCACCGGCAGCTTCGCCGACGAGCAAACCGTCGAAGTGGTCTGCCCCAACGGTGTCGTCGAAAAGCTGGTGGCCAAGCACATCATCATCGCCACCGGTTCGCGCCCGTATCGCCCGGCCGATATCGATTTCCACCACCCGCGTATCTACGATAGCGACACCATCCTGAGCCTGGGCCACACCCCGCGCAAACTGATCATCTACGGTGCTGGTGTGATCGGCTGTGAATATGCCTCGATCTTCAGTGGCCTGGGTGTGCTGGTGGAGTTGGTGGACAACCGTGACCAGTTGCTGAGCTTCCTCGACTCGGAAATCTCCCAGGCGTTGAGCTACCACTTCAGCAACAACAACATCACCGTGCGCCACAACGAAGAGTACGAGCGGGTCGAAGGCCTGGACAACGGGGTGATCCTGCACCTCAAGTCCGGCAAGAAGATCAAGGCCGACGCCTTGCTGTGGTGCAACGGCCGTACCGGCAACACCGACAAGCTGGGCATGGAAAACATCGGGGTCAAGGTCAACAGCCGTGGCCAGATCGAGGTGGACGAGAACTACCGCACCTGTGTGCCGAACATCTATGGCGCCGGTGACGTGATCGGCTGGCCAAGCCTGGCCAGTGCCGCCCACGACCAGGGCCGTTCGGCCGCCGGCAGCATCGTCGACAATGGCAGCTGGCGTTATGTGAACGACGTGCCGACGGGGATCTACACCATTCCCGAGATCAGCTCGATCGGCAAGAACGAGAGTGAGCTGACCAAGGCCAAGGTGCCTTACGAAGTGGGCAAGGCGTTCTTCAAGAGCATGGCGCGAGCGCAGATCGCCGGCGAGCCGCAAGGCATGCTGAAAATCCTGTTCCACCGTGAAACCCTGGAAGTCCTGGGCGTGCACTGCTTCGGCTATCAGGCCTCGGAGATCGTGCACATCGGCCAGGCGATCATGAACCAGCCGGGTGAACTGAATACGCTCAAGTATTTCGTCAACACCACGTTCAACTACCCGACCATGGCCGAAGCCTATCGGGTAGCGGCCTACGACGGCCTCAACCGGCTTTTTTGAGCGGCTCCGGCCGGTGGCCTGAGCCGGCCGGGGAGACCGATTTCAGTAATTCCCGAGGGTGGCAGTGGCCAAACCGGGAAAGTCTGTAATCAGGCTATCTACGCCGAAGTCGGCGAGCCTGCGCATCAGCGCGGGTTCGTTGACTGTCCATACGGACACGTGCAAACCCTGGCGCTGGGCTTTTTCCAGGCGTTCAGGGGTGCACAGCGTCCAGTTCAACGCCAGAATCTCGCAGCCGTAGTTCTGCGCCACCTTCAGCGGATCGAGCCAGGCGTATTCGGCCACCAGGCCGCGTGACAGGTCGGGGGTGAGTTCAACTGCGGCTTTCAACACTTCCCGCGAGCTCGAGGTCACAGTGACCTTGTCCATGATGCCGAAGCGTACGGCCATTTCACGGATCGCCAGCACGGTGGTCGCCGCGCGAGTGCGCGAAGCGCTTTTGACTTCCAGTTGCCAGTGATCGAAGTCGCATTGCTCGAACAGTTCTTCCAGGCGCGGGATCGGACACGGCTTGACCCAGCCCGGGCCGCCTTTGCGCGCGTCCATCTTCACCAGGTCCGCCGCCGAATACTCGACGACCTTGCCGCGCCGGTCGGTGGTGCGCTTGAGGGTCGGATCGTGGATGATCATCAGTTCGCCGTCCATGGACAGGTGCAAGTCCAGCTCGCAGCGGCGTACGCCGTGCTTGAGGCATTCCTGAAAGCTGGTCAGGGTGTTTTCCGGTGCTTCGCCTTTGGCGCCGCGATGGCCGTAAATCAGGGTCACAGTTGCTCCTTTACGCCAGGTGTACCGGCGGGATGAATACGTATTCAGGTGTCTTGGGCGTCGCTCTGTTCCCGCGCCAGGCGTCGTTCCTGGGCTTGTTTCTGCAGGATATAGCGCGCCAGCAGTTGGCGTTGGGCATCGGTCATGGACTCGAATTCCGTGCCTACGTCAAAGCCTGTGCCCTTGGGGTCGCAATGGGTGACGCGGGCGCGCAGCAGCAGGCCCAGTGCCTGGGGCATCAGCACCAGCTTGACCGCCAGGTGCGCGCCGGTCGGCAGGGGAGTGGGGTGTTGGAAGTCGAGGCCGCCTTCGGAAATGATCACCGGTTGGGGGGCGCCGACCTCATCCAGCAGGCCGCGCGCCATGATCTGGCTGAGCAGGTCCAGGCGTTTGTTCTGCACGCGCAGGAAGGCGGCGAGGGTGCGATCCTTTTCGCTGAGCTGGCGTAACAAGTGTTGGGATTCGAATTCGCTCAGGTGCAATTCGCTGAGCAGATTGAACAGTGGTGAATCATCCAGCAACACTTCCTTGCTCGCTGCTTCGGGGGCCGACAAGCTTTTGATTTGAAGTGCGATCATGTCGTCGATACGGTAGTATTCGCGGCGTTCTTCTTCATCTAATGTCGACATGGCGAACCCCAGGTAACGGTAATGGTCAGAGTGTAAAGCTGCTTACCAGACCCCGCCACCGGGACGTCTTCTTTTCCTCCGAACAAGCCCCGACATGTTCAGACCTCTCTTCGTATTTATCGGCACGCGTTATACCCGTGCAAAGCGTCGCAATCATTTTGTGTCGTTCATTTCCTTGACCTCGATGATCGGGCTCGCTTTGGGCGTGATCGTGATGATCGTGGTGCTCTCGGTGATGAACGGCTTCGATCATGAGATGCGCACCCGCGTGCTGGGCATGGTGCCCCACGCGACCATCGAGGGCGATGCGCCCATCGGTGACTGGCAAAGCCTGGCTGACAAGGTCAAGCAGAACCCCAAGGTGTTGGCTGTTGCGCCGTTCACCCAGATGCAGGGGCTGCTGACCAATGACGGCAAGGTGCAGAAGATCCTCCTCAACGGTATCGACCCGGCCCAGGAGCGCAACGTCTCGATCATCGACAAGTTCATGTTGTCGGGCAAACTCGATGACCTGGCGCCCGGCGAGTTCGGTATCGTGATCGGCGACAAGGCGGCGGCCAAGCTCGGCGTGGGCCTGGGCGACAAGCTGACCTTCGTCGCGCCGGAAGTCACCGTAACCCCGGCGGGCATGTTTCCGCGCATGAAGCGCTTCACCGTGGTCGGTACCTTCCATGTGGGCGCCGGCGAAATCGACGGCTACATCGGCCTGACCAACCTCACCGACCTGGCACGCCTGCACCGCTGGCAGCCAGACCAGGTGCAGGGCCTGCGCCTGAAGTTCAACGACCTGTTCGACGCGCCGCGTACCTCGTGGGAGATCGCCCAGCACCTGGGTGACAGCCAGTATTACGCCCGCGACTGGACCCGTACCCACGGCAACCTCTACCAGGCCATCCGCATGGAGAAAGCCATGATCGGCCTGCTGTTGCTGCTGATCGTCGCCGTGGCAGCCTTCAACATCATTTCCACGCTGGTGATGGTGGTGAACGACAAGAAGGGCGATATCGCGATTCTGCGCACCCTGGGCGCCACGCCGGGGCAGATCATGGCGATCTTCATGGTGCAGGGAACCGTGATCGGCGTGGTCGGCACCTTGATCGGTACCGCCGTCGGCATTCTGGCCGCGCTGAATGTGAGTGCCGCCATTGCAGGCCTCGAAACCCTGATCGGCCACAAGTTTCTCAACGCCGACGTCTACTTCATCGACTACTTGCCGTCCCAGGTGCAGGCCCCGGACGTGTTGATGGTGGGCGGCGCTGCGTTGGTCCTGAGCTTCCTTGCCACCCTGTATCCAGCCTGGCGCGCGGCTCGTACCCAGCCCGCACAGGCCTTACGTTATGAGTGAATCGGGCATGAGTGAAAAAGCAATCCTGAGCTGCCGCAACCTGGGCAAATCCTACGAGGAAGGCCCGGAGTCGGTGGTCGTGCTGTCGAACCTGCAACTTGAACTGCACCCTGGCGAGCGCGTGGCGATCGTCGGCAGTTCCGGCTCCGGCAAAAGTACCTTGCTGAACCTGTTGGGCGGCCTCGATACGCCGTCCCAGGGCAGCGTATGGCTGGCCGGTGAAGAGCTATCGGCATTGGGTGAAAAGGCCCGTGGCCAACTGCGTAACCGTTCTCTTGGGTTCGTGTATCAGTTCCACCACCTGCTGCCGGAATTCACTGCCCTGGAAAACGTGTGCATGCCGCTGTTGATCGGCAAGACCGCGATCCCTGAAGCGCGCCAGCGTGCCAAGGCGCTGCTGGAGCGCGTCGGCCTGGGCCATCGGCTGGAACACAAGCCGGCGGAACTGTCCGGTGGCGAGCGTCAGCGTGTGGCGATTGCCCGTGCGCTGGTGAACAACCCGGGCCTGGTGATGCTCGACGAGCCTACCGGCAACCTCGACTCCCACACTGCCCAAGGCATCAAGGACTTGATGCTGGAACTGAGTACCCAGATGCGCACGGCGTTCCTGGTGGTGACCCATGACATGGGCATGGCCCATCAGATGGACCGGGTGCTGCACCTGCAGGAAGGTCATCTGGTCGCCATCTGACCTGTTTCAAGCCCGGTGCATGACACCGGGTTTTCTATTTTTCCAACGGTGCCCGCGAATGTTCAGACCGTTATCGATTTTCATCGGCACGCGCTATACCCGCGCCAAGCGCCGCAACCGTTTTGTTTCGTTCATCTCCATGACCTCGATGATCGGCCTCGCCCTGGGCGTGCTGGCGATGATCGTGGTGCTTTCGGTGATGAACGGCTTCCAGCGCGAAATGAGCTCGCGCATCCTCGGCATGGTGCCCCACGCGACCATCGTCGGCGTGAACCCGATCGACAACTGGCAGCCGGTGGCGGAGGCTGCGCTGAAGAATCCGGAGGTGACCGCCGCGGTGCCTTTCACGCAAATGGACGGCATGTTTTCCTATAAAGGCGCCATGCAGCCGATCGAGATCAGCGGCGTCGACCCGGCCCAGGAGGGCAAGGTTTCCATCGTGGCGCAGCATATCGTGCGGGGCAAACTGGAAGACCTGAAACCCGGTGAGTTCGGCGTGGTAGTCGGCGATATCACCGCGCGGCGTTTTCGCTTGAACGTCGGGGACAAACTGACCCTGATCGTGCCGGAAGTCAGCAGTGCCCCCGGCGGCATCACTCCGCGGATGCAGCGCCTGAACGTGGTGGGTATCTTCAAGGTCGGTGCCGAGCTGGATGGTTCCATGGCCCTGATCCACATGGCCGATGCCGCAGAAATCCAGCATTGGCAGCCCAACCAGGTACAAAGCGTGCGCCTGGCGGTGAAAGACTTGTACGCAGCGCCCAAGGTCTCGTCGGACATCGCCGGTGGCCTGGGCGCATCCTACAAACCGGATGACTGGACCCACACCCAGGGCAGTCTGTTCAGCGCGATGAAGATGGAAAAGACCATGATCGGCCTGCTGTTGCTGATGATCGTCGCCGTGGCCGCATTCAACATCATCGCTACGCTGATCATGGTGGTGAACGACAAGGGGGCGGACATTGCGATCTTGCGCACCATCGGCGCCACGCCGCGGCAGATCATGGCGATCTTCATGGTGCAGGGCACGGTGATCGGTATCGTCGGCACCTTGATTGGCGGCGTGTTGGGCGTGATTGCGGCGTTGAACGTGAGCGAGCTGGTGGGCTGGGTGGAGCGTGTGACCGGGCAGCATATCTTCAGTTCGGACGTGTATTTCGTCAGCAACCTGCCTTCTGAACTGCAGGGTGGTGACGTGTTGCTGATTTGCACGGCGGGGTTCGTATTGAGCTTTTTGGCGACGCTGTATCCGGCGTATCGGGCGGCGAAGATCGAGCCGGCGCACGCCCTCAGATATTCGTAAGCCTTCAGGCCGCCATCGCAGGCAAGCCAGCTCCCACATTTGAATGTATTCACAGCTCAAAATGTGGGAGCTGGCAACTCAATCACAAACCTGGTCCAACCCTTGCCCGCTTCACAGTAAATCCTCCCCCCATGCGCTCGCACAATCGATTGGGTAATCGCCAACCCCAGCCCCGCATGCTCGCTGCTGCCCTCGTGGCGCGCCGGGTCCGCGCGGTAGAACCGATCGAACAATCTCGGCAGCAGCTCTGCTGGAACACCTTCCCCGGTGTTTTCCACCGATAGCCTCACCCCGGTTTCCATGTGCACACGCACTTCGCCACCGGGCGGGGTAAACCGTAGCGCGTTATCCAGCAGATTCGACAATGCCCGGCGCAACATGCCGCGATCCCCCGTCGTGTGCGCAGTGCCCTCGCGCACCAGGCTGACCTGCGCGTCCTCCGCCAGCAGTGCGAAGAACTCCAGCAAGGCGTCCACTTCATCGGCCAAGGCCAGAGGTTCGCGCCTGGGCACCAGCAAACCGTGATCTGCCTTGGCCAGGTACAACATGTCGTTGACCAGTTGCGCCATCCATTGCAGTTCTTCCAGATTGCTATGCAGCGCCTCGCGATAATCCTCCAGTGGGCGCGGCTGGGTGAGGATGACCTGGGTCTGGGTCAGCAGGTTCGACAACGGCGTGCGCAGTTCATGGGCGATATCGGCGGAGAACGCCGAAAGGCGCTGAAAGGCGTCATCCAGGCGCCCCAGCATGGCGTTGAACGTTTGGGCGAGTTCCGCCAGTTCCGCTGGCATGTGCTGGTGGGGCAGGCGTTGGGTGAGGGAGTGGGCCGAGACGTTGGCAGCCACTTCCCCCATGCGCCGCAGCGGACGCAGGCCGCTGCGCGCTGCCCAGGCGCCAAGCAGCGCGGTGGCCAGGGCCGAGAGGCCGACGGTGAACCAGATCAAGCGTTGCATGCGTTGCAGAAAGTGTTGGTGATGGGTGATGTCGAGCATCAGCGTCAGTTGGGGGGTGTTCGGCTGGTTCGGCAGCAAAGGGGCGTTATACACCCGGTAATCCGTGCCGGCGTTTTGCAGGCGGTGCAGGCCGCTCGCCTCGGGCAAGGTGACACCAGGGGCGGTGTCATACCAGCGCTGGCCATCGGCGCTGATGCGCAACGCAAGGTCGGGCTGGCGATTGAGTTCGGCCTGCAGTTGCGCCTCCCGCTGGGCGAACGACTGGAGCGTGTCGACGCCTTGCAGCGTGATGCGCAGCGCCGCGAGCTTGCTATCGAGCAACTGTTGGTCCAGCTCGACGAAGTGCGCCTCGCTGGCCCGGTTGAACAGCACCCCCGCCAGTAAGGACACCACGGCAGTGCAGGCGGCAAACAGCAGCGCCAGGCGGCTGGCCAGGGACAGGCGCTTGATCAATCGCACCGCTCCTCCAGGACATACCCCATGCCGCGTACGGTGTGGATCAGTTTGTCGGGGAAACCATCGTCGACTTTGATGCGCAGACGGCGGACCGCCACTTCGATGATGTTGGTGTCGCTGTCGAAGTTCATGTCCCAGACCTGGGAGGCGATCAGCGACTTAGGCAGCACCTCGCCCTGACGGCGCAACAGCAGCTCCAGCAAAGAGAACTCCTTGGCGGTGAGGTCGATGCGTTGGCCGCTTCGTTCGACGCGGCGGCGAATCAGGTCCAGGCGCAGGTCGGCCAGTTGCAGGGCGGTTTCCTGGGGGGCGCTACTGCCACGGCGCAACAGGCTGCGCACGCGAGCCAGCAATTCGGAAAACGCGAAAGGTTTGACCAGGTAATCGTCGGCACCCAACTCCAGGCCGTGCACGCGGTCTTCGACGGCGTCCCGTGCGGTGAGGAACAACACCGGAATTTCCAGACCGGCGCCACGCACGGCCTGAAGAATCTGCCAGCCGTCGCGGCCCGGCAGCATGACGTCGAGGATCAGCAGGTCATAGTCACCGGTCAACGCCAGGTGCTGGCCACTGGTGCCATCGGCCACCAGTTCGGTGGTAAAACCCGCCTCGGCCAAGCCCTGGCGCAGGTAATGGCCGGTTTTGGGTTGGTCTTCGACGATCAGCAGTTTCATGGGCAACTCTTGGCAACAGGTAACGACAGGCTTTATACCGTGGGCATCGGGACGGAAGTGCAACCTGACAAAGTTGTAATCTAGCAGTCAGCTCGCTGGCAGCCGGGCAATCTTAGAGTGCTGCCCAGGCGAATCCCACATTTCTGGAGAAAGAACGATGGCGTTGCGTACACCCGGGTTGCTGGCTGCTTGCCTGCTGGCGCTGAGTTTCGATGCGGTCGCCGATGCGACTCACACCTTCGCGTTCGGCCAGCCGGCGCCGGCGAGCCAGGCCACGCGCACGGTGGAAGTGACGCTGCAGGACATTGCCTTCTCGCCCAAGTCCCTGGAGGTCAAGGCCGGCGAGACGGTGCGTTTTGTGCTGGTGAATAAAGGGCAGTTGCTTCACGAATTCAATCTGGGTGATGCGGCCATGCATGCCGAACACCAGAAAGAAATGCTGAAAATGCAGGCCAGCGGCATGCTTACCGCTACCGGCATGGGCAAGATGGACCACAGCGCCATGGGGCACGGCGATATGGGCGGCATGAAACACGACGATCCCAACAGTGTGCTGGTGGAACCCGGCAAAACCGCCGAGCTGACCTGGACGTTCGCCAAGGCCACAGGCCTGGAGTTTGCCTGCAACCTTCCCGGGCATTATCAGGCGGGGATGGTCGGCAAGCTCAGCGTCGATTGATCCAGTGGCGTTTAGGCGCGGGGGCAAAGGCTGGTAGACTGCCGGGGTTTATTTAGCCAGGTTTCCGCCATGCATCCCGCAGCCGAACATTCGCCGCTGGGCAAGTCCAGTGAATACATCTCCACGTACACCCCGTCGTTGCTATTCCCGATCCCTCGCGCGGCCAAGTGGGCCGAACTGGGCCTGAGCGCCGAGACGCTGCCATACAAGGGCGTGGATTTCTGGAACTGCTTCGAGTTGTCCTGGCTGTTGCCTTCGGGTAAACCGGTGGTGGCCATTGGCGAATTCAGCATCCCGGCAGATTCGCCGAATATCATCGAATCCAAGTCCTTCAAGCTGTACCTCAACTCGTTGAACCAGACTGCGTTTGCCGATACGGCCAGCCTGGAAACGACCCTGCGTACAGACCTCAGTGCCGCCGCCGGCAAGGCCGTGACCGTGCGTATTCGTACATTGGCCGAGATCGAGGCTGAGGGCGTGATGGCTTTGCCGGGCGTATGCATCGATGGCCTGGATATCAACGTCAGTAGTTATGAGCATCCGCGCCCGGAACTGCTGCGTTGTGATCAGTCGCGTGTTGTGGAGGAGAGCGTGCACAGCCACCTGCTCAAATCCAACTGCCCGGTGACCAGCCAGCCGGATTGGGGCAGCGTGGTGGTGGAGTACCGTGGCCCTGCGCTGGATCACGCCAGCCTGCTCGAATACATCGTGAGCTTTCGCCAGCACTCGGATTTCCATGAGCAGTGCGTGGAGCGGATCTTTCTCGACCTGCAGCGGTTGCTCAAGCCCGAAAAGCTGACGGTGTATGCGCGGTATGTGCGCCGGGGCGGGCTGGACATCAACCCGTACCGCAGCACTGAGGATGTGGCGTTCCAGAATGTGCGCCTGGCTCGCCAGTAACTATCACACAAATCAAATGTGGGAGCTGGCTTGCCTGCGATGTCGGTGTGTCAGTCATCAAATGGGTGACTGAATGATCGCTATCGCAGGCAAGCCAACTCCCACATTGGGTCGTGCATTTGGTCTGGGATTTAGATCAGATCCCGATGTTGCCCAAGGTGATCAGAATGTTGCGCAATGTCCCGGAAATCACCGGGTGGTCAGTGTCGAACTCGATGGCGGCTTGATTCACATCATCGGAAATACTCGGTGTTTGAGTAGCCGGCTCAAGTTCAAGCTGCAATTCAAATTTGGCAATCAAGGCTTCCAGTGCTTTACGTTTTTCTTCTGGCAGCGGCGGTTCCTGTTCCAACTGCCCGCGCAGGATCTCGACCTGTTCTTCCAACTTTTTGCGATCAGGCATGGCGTATTTCCTTTTATCGATAGGCACTGGCATAGACCACGGCGCGCCGTGAAAGGTCTACGGGCTGACCTGTAGATTAATCCACCGGCGCCGACTGTGCATGACCTCGATCAGGGCTTCTCGCCTTTGAGCCGGCGCAGACTGATGTCAGCCAGGCAGGTGTCGAGCTCGCCGAGGTGGTCGATCACCGAGTGCACGCCCAACCCATAGAGCGCCACGGTGGCTTTCGCGCGTTTGTGCTCGCGTTGCTGCTCGGTGAGTGCCTGCCAGGCTTCGGGCGCCATGCCGCACAACGAACCGCAGGACGCGAGCCCGATGGTCCACAGCCCGGCGTTGAGTCCGGATTGCAGCAAGCGCGGCTCTCCACTGATCAGCACGCAGCCTTCCAGGCGTTCGATGTTGAGTTCCATCAAGGCCTGCCAACATGCATGGGGCGCCGGCCAGCGGATCGGGGAGGGTTGTGTGGCGTTCACCCAGGTCGGCAGGGCGGCGGACAAAGGCGTGGTGACGGCGGGGGGCAGCTCATCCAGCCAGGCGCAGGGCACGCCGCGCTCCTTGAGGCTGCGCAGAATCTTCAGCGCGCCCGGCGTGGCCAGGGAACTGGAAGCGGGCGTGTCGCTACGGGCCTGGGAACCGAAATCCACGAGGCAGCCACTCAGGCCAAACAACACGGCAGTCAAGGCGGGGGGGCTGGCGATGGCAATCTCGGCGTGAGGCATTAGGACATCCCTGAAATAGCTGTGACGCTATCGATGTGGGATGACAAGCGGATGACATTGCTGATCAAATTGTAGGAATTTTGTGCATTTGGCGTGTGACGTTTCCTGCTTGCTGCCTAAATGGACACTTCCGTCATATACTGACGGCCTTATTCAGGGCATAGCGCCCATGACAGATTATTCAAGGAGCCAAAGCTATGCGCTGGAGCCAATATTTCGCTCAGCTGTCGGTGTGCGCCACTATCCTCATGGCGCCGTTCGCCGCTCAGGCTGCGTCGGAAGATGACCCGTGGGAAAGCGTCAACCGGCCGATCTTCACCTTCAACGACACCGTTGATACCTACGCGCTCAAGCCGCTGGCCCAGGGTTATCAGTTCGTGACCCCGCAGTTCATGCAGGATGGCGTGCATAACTTCTTCCGCAATATCGGTGACGTAGGCAACCTGGCCAACGACCTGCTGCAACTCAAGCCGCACGCGGCGGGCGTCGATACCGCGCGCTTGCTGATGAACACCACCTTCGGTGTGTTGGGTTTCATTGATGTCGGCACCAAAATGGGGCTGGTGCGCAACGACGAAGATTTCGGCCAGACCCTCGGCTACTGGGGCGTAGGCAGTGGCCCTTACGTGATGCTGCCGCTGCTGGGCCCAAGCACCCTGCGTGACGCGCCGTCCAAGTACGTGGACAGCTACACCCAGCCCTACCGTTACATGAACGATATCGGCTGGCGCAACAGTACGTTCGGGCTGAACATCGTTGATACCCGTGCCAGCCTGCTCGACAGCGAGAAGCTGATCACTGGCGACAAATACACCTTCATCCGCAACGCTTACCTGCAGAATCGCGAGTTCAAGGTCAAGGACGGCAAGGTGGTCGACGACTTTTAAGTCGTGATGTTTTGAAATGAAAAAAGGCGATCCGATTGTGACCGCCTTTTTTATGCGTGGTTTTCAACGCATTTTCAGTATCTTGAGGCCCAGGTGCTGGTCATCCCCAACGGTTTTGGTCCACACCACTTCAGTGTCGGCCTCCAGACCCTTGAGCGCCGCGTGTTCCGAATCGATGCGCACGACCAGACGGTCGCCGACGTTGAACTGGCGAGGCGCCTGCACCTGCATGCCGGAGCTGGAAAGGTCCAGGCACACCCCGGCAATCTCTTGCCCGGCATGGATCAAGGACACATCGGCATCCACGCGCATGCGGATGAAATCGCGTTTTTCAGCGTAGTCGCGCTCACGTTCGCTCACAGGTTCCATCCTTACTTTGTGTTGTGGTGGTGGTTGTTCTTATAACTCTCGGTGATTTGCGGTGTAAAGACGCTCGGCGACCATCGGCATGAGCTTGAAACCCCTGGCGGATGGGAGTACCGTCTGCGCCTTAGAAGGGCACCTCTGCTTTACGGTTGTGCATGGGTAAGATCCCAATGCTTTGTAGGACAGAGAGGCTAGAAAGCGAATCCAGTAGTGCGAGCCCGGCCATTGTCGAGCTGCCTACGCCAACCTAATTCTGGCGCCGTTTGCCCACATGCAAAAAACCAGTGCCACGCTGCTGATAATCGATGACGACGAAGTAGTGCGCGCGAGCCTCGCGGCCTATTTGGAAGACAGTGGCTTCAGCGTCCTGCAGGCCAGTAATGGCCAGTTGGGTCTCCAAGTGTTCGAGCGCGACCAGCCCGATCTCGTGATCTGCGATCTGCGCATGCCCCAGATGGGCGGCCTTGAGCTGATTCGCCAGGTGACCGATCTTGCCCCGCAGACGCCGGTGATTGTTGTCTCCGGTGCCGGGGTGATGAACGATGCGGTCGAGGCCCTGCGCCTGGGCGCCGCCGATTACCTGATCAAACCCCTGGAAGACCTGGCAGTGCTGGAGCACTCGGTGCGCCGAGCGTTGGACCGTGCGCGCCTGCTGGTGGAGAACCAGCGCTACCGCGAAAAGCTCGAAACCGCCAACCGCGAGCTCGAAGCCAGCCTGAACCTGCTCCAGGAAGACCAGAACGCCGGTCGCCAGGTGCAGATGAACATGCTGCCGGTCAGCCCTTGGACCATCGACGATTTCAAGTTTGCGCACCAGATCATCCCGTCGTTGTACCTGTCGGGTGATTTTGTCGATTATTTTCGTGTGGATGAGCGGCGTGTTGCGTTCTACCTGGCCGATGTCTCCGGCCACGGTGCTTCATCCGCCTTTGTGACCGTGCTGTTGAAGTTCATGACGACACGGCTGCTGTTTGAATCCAAGCGCAATGGCACCTTGCCGGAGTTTACCCCCTCCGAGGTGCTGGGCCACATCAACCGGGGCCTGATCAGCTGCAAGCTGGGCAAGCACGTAACGATGGTCGGCGGCGTGATTGATGAAGAAACCGGTCTTTTGACCTACAGCATCGGCGGCCACCTGCCGATGCCGGTTTTGTACACTCCTGACAGTGTGCGTTATCTGGAAGGGCGTGGTCTGCCCGTGGGCCTGTTCAATGAGGCGACCTACGAAGACCACATTCTGGAGCTGCCCCCGACGTTCAGCCTTACGCTGATGTCTGATGGCATCCTGGATCTGCTTCCAGAGCCTACACTCAAAGAGAAAGAAGCCGCCTTGCCCCAAAAGGTCAAGGCAGCGGGCGGCAGCCTGGATGGCCTGCGGCAGGTTTTTGGATTGGCCACGCTGGGGGAGATGCCGGATGATATCGCCCTATTGGTGTTGAGCAGGAATCTTTGATGAGTACCGGAAGAATCCAGTTCGCCGAGCAAGACGGGACTTTCGTCCTGAAGTTTGTCGGTGAAGTGCGCCTGACCTTGTGTTCGGCGCTGGATGCGACGATTGAGCGGATTTTCACTGCGCTGAATTTCTCGGCGATCGTGATCGATCTGACCGAAACCCGCAGCATCGATAGCACCACCCTTGGCTTGTTGGCCAAGTTGTCCATTCTGTCGCGGCAGAAGGTCGGCCTGTTGCCAACGGTTGTCACCACCCATGAAGACATCACCCGTTTGTTGCAGTCCATGGGTTTCGATCAGGTGTTCAACATCGTTGATCGTCCGATTCCCTGCCCGGAGTGCCTGACCGATCTGCCGTCCCAGGACCAGTCCGAGGAAGTGGTACGGGTCAAGGTGCTGGAGGCGCACAAGATCCTGATGGGCTTGAACGAGTCCAATCGTGAAGCGTTTCACGACCTCGTGAACGCCCTCGAGCGCCACTGACAGAACGCTGCCCTTGTAGGAGCTGCGCAGGGCTTCAGGTCAGCGAATAAAAAAGGGCGGCACCCGCAAAGGTGCCGCCCTTTTTTGCCGCCTTCTGTCTTACAGCTTGGCAGTCAACAACGCCTCAAGCTTCTCTTGGTCGCGCGCAAACTGACGAATACCTTCGGCCAGCTTCTCGGTTGCCATCGGATCCTCGTTGGACAGCCAGCGGAACTGCGCTTCAGTCAGATGCACCCGCGCTTCACCCGCATGCCCTGGCGACAGCTTGCGCTCCAACTTGCCCTCGTCGGATGCCAGCTTTTCCAGCAAGTCCGGGCTGATGGTCAGACGGTCGCAGCCGGCCAGTTCTTCGATCTGGCTCAGGTTACGGAAGCTCGCGCCCATCACCACGGTCTTGTAACCATTGGCTTTGTAGTAGTTGTAGATGCGTGTCACTGACTGTACACCCGGATCATCGGCGCCACTGTAGTCGTTGCCGTTGGCCTTCTTGTACCAGTCGTAGATGCGGCCCACGAACGGCGAAATCAGGTACACCCCGGCTTCGGCACAGGCCACGGCCTGGGCGAATGAGAACAGCAGGGTCAGGTTGGTCTGGATGCCTTCTTTTTCCAGCTTCTCTGCGGCGCGGATGCCTTCCCAGGTGGAGGCGATCTTGATCAGCACGCGATCACGGCCAACCCCGGCTTTTTCATACAGGTCGATCAGACGGTGCGCACGTTTGAGAATGGCAGCTTCGTCAAACGACAGACGGGCATCTACCTCAGTGGAAATACGGCCCGGCACCACTTTGAGGATCTCTTGGCCCACCGCTACCGCAAAGCGGTCGCTGGCCAGGCCTACGTCACCGTTGCAGTCCTGCACGCTTTCATCCAGCAGCTTGGCGTAGGCCGGAATCGATGCTGCCTTGAGCAGCAGGGAAGGGTTGGTAGTGGCGTCTTGTGGCTTGAGCTTGGCGAGGGTGGAGAAATCGCCGGTATCGGCTACGACGGTAGTGAACTGCTTGAGTTGTTCCAGCTTGGAAGTCATGGGCGTGCTCTGTCCTGTGGGTCTGGTGACATTACCCGAGCGCCGACAGGCGCTCAAGGGCGCAAATGCGTTCGATCGTTTGCGAGGGCAACAACCTGAAAACAGCTGTTTGAATGACCGGCCTTGCTGGTAAATAAGAGGTCCAAATGGCTGACAGGTTCAATGTGATTGAGGTTGGCCGACGAGGTTATTGGCGAGCATTAATTAATAAGGAGAACGCTGCTGTTTGGATAATGTGAAAAACTTTATTTTTAGTTAATTGAGTTGTTCCTGTTGTTGCCTGTGCTATACCTGATTCGCAGACGCCATGTAGGCCGATAAAAACTCTGATGACTTAACTGTCCGCGGCGAAGTGCGTGTTGCCTGTTCATTCAACTCTATTTATTCGCGTATTGCCAAGTGCAGGAGAAATGTGATGAAACGGAACGCAGCAATATTATTCGCCGTCGTGGGTTTTCTATGTTCAACAACGGTGTTGGCAGATGTCACGGTAAAGCAGGCACTTTCCCAAGGCTGTTACGACAATGAGGAAATGCGTAACAACATTGATGCAGCCAAGGCCGCCAGCTCCATAGGCACTCGTACTCTCGAAAAGGAAAAGGAGCTGACCTCAAGCTACGGGGACAAGATCACCTATGCCAGAGTGACGGCACCTGATACCTGGGTCTATCGAGCGTATGAAGGTGCAAACACCAACAATTGGCATGTCAGCAAGCTGAAGGAGGGCGTGATCTACTCCAAGGCCCAGAACGAAGTGCAAAGGTATATACGCGACGGCCACACCGCCGCAGATTTCTGGTTGAGGGACGGACCTGACTTACATACTCCGGGTCTTGCCAGTGCCATCTACACAACCATGCGCTTGCTCGCGCTACAATCCAGCGACACGCCGCAAAGCCAGTTTGTGAGTTTTGCCCTGGATTACGCCACCACCGGTACATTCGGAGACGCTGTGTATGCGCTTCAGGTCAATCCGGATTCACCCATTCTTGGGTTGGTCGACTGCAAAACAGCAAAGGGTGAAGTTCAAGTTCAAATTCTGGGTGGTAAAACATTTGACACGCTGTATCGAAAACTTAGAAGTGAGCATACGTGGAAACGATATGACCGGAACACTCAACAATGGATAGCGGTGTCCAACGGAACAGTGCCGGAGCACTAAGTAAGGTATTAGCGAGGGCCGACAACTTAGTCGCGCCCTCGTTCTCAACGCCCTTCCAGCAATGCAGCGGCCTTGTCGAGCAATTCCAGTGGGTCGCTGGCCTTATGAATATCCACCGACAACAACTGCCTGAACTTGCGTGCTCCCGGGAAACCGGTGCCCAGCCCCAGCACATGCCGCGTAATGTGGTGCATGGTTCCGCCGGTGGCCAAATGCTCGGCAATATAGGGGCGTAACTGCGCCAGCGCCTCTGCCCGGCCAATGACTGGCTGTGTGCTGCCAAACAACTGTTGATCCACCTGCGCCAGCAAATACGGATTGTGATAAGCCTCGCGGCCCAGCATCACCCCATCAAACGTCTGCAGGTGCTCATGGCACTGCTCCAAGGTCTTGATGCCACCGTTGAGGTTAATCTCCAGTTCAGGGAAATCCCGCTTCAATTGCGCCGCCACGTCATAACGCAACGGCGGAATGTCACGGTTTTCCTTGGGCGACAGCCCTTCCAGAATCGCAATCCGCGCGTGTACGGTGAAACTCGTGCAGCCAGCGTCCTTCACCTGCCCAACGAAATCGCAGAGCTCGGCATAACTGTCCCGCCCATTGATCCCGATGCGATGCTTCACCGTCACTGGAATCGACACCGCATCGCGCATCGCCTTCACGCAATCCGCCACCAGGGCAGGGTGCGCCATCAGAATCGCACCGATCATATTGTTCTGCACCCGATCACTGGGGCAGCCGACGTTCAGGTTCACCTCATCGTACCCCGCGACCTCGGCCATGCGGGCGCACGCCGCCAAGTCCGCCGGGACACTGCCGCCCAACTGCAACGCCAACGGGTGTTCGGCTTCGTCATGACGCAGAAAACGCTCATGATCGCCATGCAGGATCGCGCCGGTGGTGACCATCTCGGTATAGAGCAGGGCGTGTTTGGACAGCAGGCGCAGGAAGTACCGGCAATGTCTGTCCGTCCAATCCATCATAGGTGCAACGCTAAAGCGCCGAGACAGTGCGGGGCTTGATTCTGCTGGGCTAAAGCTTTGTTTATCTGGCATTTTACTCAACGTGTTTTGGGGCGAGTCGGTGTGATACAGCGATCACTTTCAGAACAGGGGCGCAATTCTAACAAGAGACCCAGGCGTTCGCCTGAAAACACGCTTTGCCGGTGCAGACCAGTGCAACGCCTTGGTAGTGCCCTGCCTACGTTGCATAAGCAGGGCGGCTGTAGGATGGGGCGTTGTCGTTATTTCACGAGCGCATGCCCAATGCTTGTCGCTGGATCGCTTTGCAAAAAGTTTGTCACGAGCGTGTTGAATGCCTGGGGATTTTGCAGGAACGCGAAATGGCTGGTGCCTGGAATAAATGCCAGCGACGCATTGGGGAGGGTATTGGCAATGTAGCGAGTATGTTCTGGGCGGATAGCCTCGTCATGCTCGCCGTCAACGACCAGCACGGGGGCTTTGATGGTTTTCAGTTGTGCTTCAGTCCAATCCGGCTGGGTGCTGTACATCAGCGTCAGCTGAGCATTCAGTTGTTCAAATCCCTTGGGTGTTGGGGACAGCGTTGCATATTCCTGTGGGGCCCGTTTCAGCATTTGCGCGAAGGCCGGTTTTTTATCGGCATCGGTGAATGTTCCAGCGGCATCAACGTTTGCGCCAAAGGCGACGACGCGGTCGACTTTAAGTGGATAGCGCATGGCAAGGTCCAGAGCGGTAATGCCGCCATCGCTCCAGCCCAGAAAGTTAGCCTTGGCCACCCCGAGTTGGGTCATCAGGACTGCGACGTCGTCGGCAAACAAGTCATAGCCGAGGGGTTGTTCGCCCTGGGAGCTGCGACCGTGCCCGCGGGTGTCTACGGAAATGACTTTAAAGTGTTTGGAAAGCAATGCTGCCTGGTTAGCCAGGTAGTCCGAATTGGCAGGTCCACCGTGAAGTATGACCAGTGGATAACCCTCGCCGCTGATGGAATAGGCCAACTTTATTCCATTGACATCCGCTGTTTTAAACAAGGCTGAATTTTTTGGCGTGGGTGGCAGGATCTCCCATTGATTGGCTGCTGCATGGGCAGTGCCTCCCGCTAAAAGGCCGGCGAGTAAGCCGGCATGAAGGAGGGTCGTGCGCAGGGTGATGAAGGGGGTGTTGAACAGCGAGAAGTTCATGAGCATTTACCTAGAGTTCAAGAAAAAAGTAACGTACTTGATTAGCACTAGGGAGACGCCTGAGAGGGAAATCTATTCCTGACTGGTGGTTTTCCCTAGGGCGGGTAAATGCTCTTTGGTCGAAGAGACAGAGGGCGCGCGGTGTTTTGAGGCCTGGGAGCAAACGCTCAGGCAGCGTTATCGGCAAGGTTGCAATATTGCCCTTTGAAATACAGCAACGGCTGCGTAGCAGGGCCTTCTTGCACGTTGAGCGCTTTCACTTCGCCGATCACAATCAGATGGTCGCCGGCAACATGTTCGGCATGAATTTCGCAATCAAGCCAGTGCAGGCTGCCGGCAATGATCGGATTGCCCAGCGGCGACTTCTGCCACTCGACGTCCTGCCACTTGTCTGTCCCTTTGCGGGCGAACTGGTTGGAAATCCTGACCTGTTCACCCGAGAGGATGTTGACGACGAATCGACCGGCCTGGCGAATCTTGGGATAACTGGCCGAGCTGGACATCACGCTGAATGACACCAGTGGCGGGCTCATCGACACGCTATAGAACGATTGGCAAGTGAAGCCAATCGGCTCGTCATCAATGTGCGATGTAATCACTGTGATACCGGATGCGTAGTGTCCGAGAGCTTCGCGAAAGCTCAATGGCTCGATAGCGGTATGGGGACGTGACATAAGTAAGTCCTGAATGGTGTTCGCGACTCGACACCAGTGAGGCGGGCATGGCGCAGCGTAATGATCTGGTTGATTCAAACGGCGCCAATGCCTGCTCCGGTGTCAGTGCTGCACTAGTTCGAAAGTTCTCTTCGGACGATTTCTGCACCGGCACTCAATGCATTCAGCTTGCCCCTGGCCACGCGGCGAGACAGCGGAGCCATGCCGCAGTTGGTGCAAGGGTAGAGTTTGTCGGCGTCTACAAACTGAAGTGCCTTACGCAACGTAGCGGCCACTTCCTCGGGCGTTTCAATGGTATCGCTCGCCACATCAATGGCGCCGACCATTACTTTTTTGCCACGAATGAGCTCAATGAGGTCCATGGGCACATGCGAGTTGTGGCATTCCAGCGAAATGATATCGATGCTGGACTTTTGCAGTTTGGGGAAGGCTTCTTCATATTGCCGCCACTCTGACCCCAGGGTCTTTTTCCAATCCGTGTTGGCCTTGATGCCATAACCGTAGCAAATATGCACCGCGGTTTCGCACTTAAGGCCTTCAATGGCTCTTTCCAGGGTGGCAACGCCCCAATCATTTACCTCATCAAAGAACACGTTAAAGGCGGGCTCGTCGAATTGGATGATATCCACGCCGGCCGCTTCGAGTTCCCTGGCTTCCTCATTGAGGATCTTGGCGAATTCCCACGCCAGTTTTTCGCGGCTCTTATAGTGGTTGTCATAGAGCGTATCGATCATCGTCATGGGGCCCGGCAGCGCCCATTTTATGGGCTGTTGGGTTTGCTGACGCAAGAACTTGGCATCTTCCACAAACACCGGTTTCTGGCGGGCAACAGCGCCTACCACAGTCGGTACGCTCGCATCGTAGCGATCACGAATTCTGACGGTTTCACGTTTTTCGAAATCAACGCTGCTGAGGTGTTCAATAAACGTGGTGACGAAATGCTGGCGAGTTTGTTCACCGTCGCTGACGATATCAATACCGGCGTGTTGTTGTTCCTGCAATGACAAACGCAAGGCATCCTGCTTGCCTTCAATCAAGGCGTCGTCTTGCAATTTCCAGGGTGACCAAAGGGTTTCCGGTTGTGCCAGCCAGGATGGTTTGGGGAGGCTGCCGGCAGTTGAAGTGGGTAACAGTTTTTTCATAAGAGATAACCTTGTGTTTTTAATGAGTCAAAGCGCGTAGTGGGCGGACCACTGCTCAAGCGTGGCCTGGTAGGGCTTGATAAAGTGCTCTTCGACAAACGCGCCTTGCTCGACCGCCAGACGGCTACGCTCTTCGCGGTCGTAAACAATTCGGGTTAACGAATAATCCTGGTGTTTCAAACTCGGTGTATAGGACTTTCCTGCGGCAGAATTCGCGTTGTAGATCTCGGGACGGTAGATCTTCTGGAAGGTATCCATGGTGCTGATGGTGCTGATCAGCTCGAGGTTCGTGTAGTCACCCAGCAAATCGCCGGCAAAGTAAAAGGCCAGCGGAGCGACGCTGTTGGGCGGCATGAAATAGCGCACCTTCAAGCCCATCTTCTTGAAGTACTCATCGGTCAGAGAGTAATCATCCTGCTGGTATTCAACACCGAGTACCGGGTGCTGATTCTCAGTGCGTTGGTAGGTCTTGCTGCTCGAGACGCTCAGGCAGATAACCGGGGGCTTGTTGAAGTGCTCCTTATAGGTGTTGGAGTTGACGAAACACTTGAACAGTTTTCCGTGCAGCTCTCCAAAATTCTCAGGGGTGCTGAACGTCGACTGGTTCTTGTTGTGCCCCAGCAATAGCACGCTGAAGTCATAGTCTCGCACGTAGGAGGAGAAGTTATTGCCGATCATGCCCTCGATACGCTCGTTTGTTTTGCGATCGACAATGCTGGTTTTCAATATTTCAATCAAAGGCAGCGCCTTGTCGCTGCGATCGGCATCCAGGTTCATTTCAATGGAGATGATTTCAAGTTCAACCGTGTAGCGGTCACCCTTGGGATTGTCCCAATGCGCCAGCGCATTGAAGCGGTTGTCAATCATCTTCAAGGTGTTGCGCAAGTTCTCTTGGCGACTCTGGCCACGGGCCAGATTCGCAAAATTGGTCGTAATGCGTGTGTTGTCCGAGGGATGATAGTTTTCATCGAAACTCGTGCTTTTGATCGTGAATGCAAATTCTGTATTCATTGTAATTGGCTACCCTGATGTCTGAGATAACGCCTGAATGCGCAGGCTGTTTTGTTATCCTGGCGGCTTATTTTCTAAGATTGACGGGCATTTTAGGCGGGGCCATGGGTTGACTGAAAACGAATTGATTTCACTAAATCTTTAGTCAGATTCATGAAGGGGGACGTGTCACTTTGCGGGAGGGGGCAGGCGTTCGGTGACCATAGCTCCAACAAGGCCACCGAAGTGAGCTTGCGTGGCCGTGGGTTGGGGAGGCGCTAGGAGAATACGGTTCCGGGTTGCTGCACAACGACTGATGGCGTCATACAGCTACTGAGCTTGGACGAGCGGAGTTTGGCAGGTACAGCCAGAGTCCATCCTGCAATTCAAGACTGAGCAGGGGACCGGTATTGGCCTATGAGCACTCTAGAGATCACAAGCGAAGCGCCGAATAGAAAACCCAGAAATGCTCCCAGAAAGATGAATTTTTTCGAATTTTTAGTGTTGATGGCTTGTACGTCATCGACAACATTAAAGGCTCTCAAGCCGCTTTCTGAACCCGACGCTGGAAGGTTGAGTGCCAACGCTTTCGAGTTGGCCTCGCCCAGTGCGTTATTCAGTTGGGATTTGGCGAGTTCTTCTGAACTTGCAGTGGTTGAGGCGAGATAAAGCACTGGTTCGTTCTTACCGGACTTGGGCATGACGTCTTTCAACGTGATCGATTTGGCAGCCAAAGCCCCAGCGGCTGTATAAAAAATATCGCGTTGTATGGAATTCAAAAACTTGGATTCCAATAAAGTATTTTTTTCAGCAGGCTCAATAGCATTTTTAGTTGCCTCGTTGTAGAGGCTTAGCAGTGAGGGCTTGGCAAGGTAGGTGCTGGCTGTCCACTGTTCAGGGGATGCTGCATACAATGACAGCGAGATAATGACACCCGCAGCCGTGATAGCGGTGATAACTAGTTTTTTATGCCAGAGAGCATGAATGAACGGCAGCAAATCTATCTCATCATCACAGGCGCGGCTTTTTGGATTCGTTGAGGTTGGCACGAAAAAAGTCCTTTCTTTATGTCCAAAAATTGTATCTTAAAAACTTAAGTTATGTGGTGATTCAGCCTGATTCAAATAGGCGCGCTGTCGACCCCTGTGTTTATGATCCACGGCGCAGCGCAATCGTTCACACCGGCGCCACCAAAATCAAAGTTGGTGGCTTGCGATTGGACACCGATTCAACCCGTGTTCTTCAGGTTTGTTGCGTTGAGACTGGAGGGGGTTATGCCTGGACGCCGCTCGACCCCAAAATCAACCGAACCCCCAACGCACCCATCACCACGCCTGCCGTGCGATCAAACCAATGCTTGGAGCGCAGATACAGCGCACGTGGACGCTCGGACGAAAACGCCAGTGCCACCACCGTGTACCAACCTGCTTCAATGGCGAAAATCGCCGGCAACAGCACGGCAAAGGTCCAAACCGGTGGATTGGCCGGTAAAAACGCCGCGAAAATGCTGCCGTAGACAATAGCAGCCTTGGGGTTGCTCAACTGTGTCACGGCAGCCAGGGAGAAAGATTTGCGCACGCTCTGTGGGCGGCCATCGGCGGTGGTGGGCACGACGATCGGGCTTTTGGCCGAACGCCACAGTTGCACGGCGAGCCATACCAGGTAGGCGCCGCCCAGGATTTTCAGGATCACGTACAACCACTGCGCCTGGGCGAGCAGGGTTTGCAGCCCGAGCAGACCCAGCCCGCCATATACCACGCCGCCAACACCCATGCCCATGGCCGCTGCCAGTGCGTCACGGCGAGAGAGGGCGATGGCGGTGCGGGTGACGAAGACGAAGCTGGGGCCGGGGCTGGCGGCGCCGACTGCGATGGCGCCGAGGATGCTGAGCAGGGGGAGGGTGATATCCATGGGAAGCCCTTCTTTTTGTGCTGCGTGAGTTGGGGATAAAGATGTCTCAACAGCACAACAGTTCAGGGCCCGGGTTTATTCCCTGCGATCAATGCCCGCCTTTCATGCGTCGCGCCATCACGTAGAGGCCCAGCCCCACCAGCGCTGTCGCCGCGCCGATGTAGCCGGTGCTGGTCCAGCCCAGCCCGGCGGTAATCGCCATTCCGCCAAACCATGGCCCCAGCGCGTTGGCCAGGTTGAATGCGGCATGGTTGGATGCCGCCGCCAGGCTCGGGGCTTCATGGGCGATATCCATCAGGCGGATCTGCAAGGGGGCGGCCAGTGCGACCATCGTACCGACCAGCCCCATGCTCAGCAGCACGCCCCAGAGCGAGGCTGCCGCGAAGGGGAAGAATAGCAATACCGCCATTGACCACACCAGGATCAAACCCACCGCACGGAACTGCAAACGGTCGAAGAGCTTGCCACCGGCGATATTGCCGATGATGCCGCCGATGCCAAATGCGGCCAGGCCAAAAGGAATCCATTGGGGGGTAACCCGGGTCACTTCCAGCATGGTCGGCGCCAGGTAGCTGAAGACGCAGAACATTCCGGCAAAACCGATGGCACCGATGGACAGGGCCATCCACACCTGGGGTTTGGTAAAAGCGCGCAATTCCTTGCGCGGGTCGCTGCGTTGTTCGTCGTGGCGGTGCGGCACGAACTGCCAGACCAGCGCGATCGTGCACAGGGCAATCACGCTGACCAGTGCAAACGCCGAGCGCCAGCCCAGGTGTTGGCCGAGGAAGGTGGCGATGGGGTTGCCCAGCAGCATCGCCAAGGTCAGGCCCATCATCACGCGCGCTACCGCACCGGCGCGCTTGTCGTTGGGCACCATGCTGGACGCGACCACGGCGGCAATCCCGAAATAGGCACCGTGGGGCAGGCCGCTGATAAAACGGAAGGCTACCAGCGAGCCGAAGGTCGGCGTGAAGGCCGTGGCGAAGTTGCCCAGGGCATACAAACCCATCAGCAACAGCAGCATATGCTTGCGCAGCAGTTTGGCGCCCAGGATCGCCAGCAGTGGCGCGCCGACCATCACGCCGAGGGCGTAGGCGCTGATGGCATGGCCCACCTGGGGCTCGCTCAGGTTCAGGTTATGAGCGATGTCAGGCATCAGGCCCATGATGGCGAATTCGCCAGTACCGATCGCGAAGGCGCCCACAGCCATGGCCGCTTCCATCTTGGCAGCGCTGCGCGCGGGCAGTACGTGCCCCGGTGTTTGGTGGATAGACATGGATCGCTCTGTATTGAAGGGTGGTACAGGTAGGAGGCGTCGATGCTACGCAAGCTGCGGCAAGGGTGTCTAGAACAGCCTTTTGCCTGAGCGTTCCAGGGCTGTGACCCCAGGTCGCGCCCGTCGGTCTTGACAGCGGTGGAGCAAAACCCGCGATTTAGAGCTGTCAATTGGCCAAACGGCGCATAAACGCTGTTTGGCGTGATATTCTGCGCGCCGTCTTGGTCTAGTCTTTCCCCGGTGCGTACACCTGTATACGTCCCGGCGGTTGGCTGTCGGCCAGGTAGCTGAAGCCAATAATGATAAGAAGTCAGCGCAGAAGGGACATAAAAGTGAGGTCGATGCATCGGCCTTGTGTGCCCACCCTGCGGTTCCCGAATGAATGTGCACACCCCACGGTGCGTTGCCTGGCGCAGCGTGAAGGCGGGTTGCCCATGATCAGGGGCGGTAGGGCGGATGGCGTTTTATCATAGGTGCTACTGATGTTTAAAAAAGTAAACACTGCCCTGCTGGGGCTGGCTTTGTCGCTGGGGATCACGTCCGTTCACGCGGCAGAGGCAAAGAAAGTCGATGTGCTGCTGATCGGCGGCGGCATCATGAGTGCCACGCTGGGTGTCTGGCTCAATGAGCTGGAGCCGGGCTGGTCGATGGAGATGGTCGAGCGTCTCGACGGCGTGGCCGAAGAAAGCTCCAACGGCTGGAACAACGCCGGTACCGGTCACTCCGCCCTGGCTGAACTGAACTACACCCCGGAAGACAAGAACGGCAACGTTGAGATCCCGAAAGCGGTCGAGATCAACGAAGCGTTCCAGATCTCCCGTCAGTTCTGGTCCTGGCAGGTCCGCCAAGGCGTGCTGAAGGACCCTCGTTCGTTCATCAACACCACACCGCACATGAGCTTCGTGTGGGGCGATGACAACATCAAGTTCCTGAAAAAACGCTACGAAGCCCTGAAGGCCAGTCCGCTGTTCGCTGGCATGCAGTACTCCGAAGACCCGGCGCAGATCGCCAAGTGGGTTCCGCTGATGATGGAAGGGCGTGACCCGAACCAGAAAATCGCGGCTACCTGGAGCCCGCTGGGTACCGACATGAACTTCGGCGAGATCACCCGCCAGTTCGTCGCTCACCTGCAGACCACGCCTAAGTTCGACCTGAAACTGTCGAGCGAAGTGCAGGACATCACCAAGAACGCCGACGGTTCGTGGCGTGTGAGCTACAAAAACCTGAAGGACGGCACCAAGACCGAAACCGACGCCAAATTCGTGTTCATCGGCGCTGGCGGTGGTGCACTGCACTTGCTGCAAAAGTCGGGTATTCCTGAAGCCAAGGAATACGCTGGCTTCCCGGTAGGTGGTTCGTTCCTGGTGACCGATAACCCAGCGGTTGCCGAGCAACACCTGGCCAAGGCCTACGGCAAGGCTTCGGTTGGCGCGCCACCGATGTCGGTTCCGCACCTGGACACCCGCGTGCTGGATGGCAAGCGCGTGATCCTGTTTGGCCCATTCGCGACCTTCTCGACCAAGTTCCTGAAAGAAGGCTCGTACCTGGACCTGCTGACCAGCACCACCACCCACAACATCTGGCCAATGACCAAGGTCGGTATTCGTGAATACCCACTGGTCGAGTACCTCGCCGGCCAACTGATGCTGTCCGATGACGACCGCTTCAAGGCGCTGCAAGAATACTTCCCGAACGCCAAGCAATCCGACTGGCGCCTGTGGCAAGCCGGCCAGCGCGTGCAGATCATCAAGCGTGACGAAGAGCAGGGCGGCGTCCTGAAACTCGGCACCGAAGTGGTCAGCTCCGCCGATAACACCATCGCAGGTCTGTTGGGGGCATCGCCAGGCGCGTCCACCGCGGCTCCGATCATGCTGACCGTGCTGCAGAAAGTGTTCAAGGACAAGGTCGCGACGCCTGAGTGGCAGGCCAAGCTGCACCAGATCGTACCGAGCTACGGCACCAAGCTGAACGACAGCCCGGAAGCGGTTGCCAAGGAGTGGGCCTACACCGCCGAAGTCCTGCAACTGCCCACGCCGCCTGTGATTCCGCAAATGGCTGCACCAAAGGCCACCGAGGCTGCCAAGCCTGCGGCTGAGCCGAGCAAGCCGGCGTCCGACCTGGCGCTGTAAGCGACACCTCGATGTACAAAAGCCCGCTGAACCGGTAACGGTCAGCGGGCTTTTTCATGGGGTTGATTCAGAGCGTGAAGCCGTTTTTGACCTGCTCGTAAAGGTGCAGGGCCAGCGCGTTACTCGAGTCGCACAACAGGTACAGATGATGTTCCGGCAGTGCTGGCAAGTTGAACTTTGCGCTGACCGGTACAAGCCCCATGCCCATACGGCTTTCTTCGATCAGGCCCATGGCGGCGCCACTTCGAATGCAGGCTTCGACGGCTGATGAGTTGGGACTTTCCATCAGTACCCGATGATAGACGCCGTGATCTTGGAGGGCTTGCAACGCTGCTGCACGGTACGGGCAGCCGGAGATCGGCACGGTGATCGGCAGCGGTGCATGAGGGGCGCAATGGAACCCTTCGGCGGCTACCCACAGTGGCTGGATCGGGCCCAGACGTTCGCCCTGTTCCAGCGGCAGTGCGCTGACGGTCAATGTCAGATGGAGTTGGTTGGCGATGAAGAGTTTCAGTAGTTCGCCGCTGGTGCGGGCTTCGATTTCCAGTTCGAGCAGCGGGTTGTCGGCGATCAAGCGCGGCAGGCAGGCTTGAATGAAGGCGGGGGCGTAGGTGTCGGGGATGCCGAGGCGGATTTTCCCCTCCATGCGCTGAGGCATCAGAGCGATCAACAGGCGGTCGTGACTTTTTAGGAATTCCGTGGTGTCTCCCAGCAGTTTCTTGCCGAAGAGCGTCAGTTCCACCCCCTGGTTGTTACGGCTGAACAGTCGCTGGCCCACCTGATCTTCCAGCTTCTGGATGTGCGTGGTCACGGTCGAGGCACTGCGGTGCACGTGATCGGCCGCTTCGTTGAAACGACGGAAGCGCGCCACGGCATGGAAGGTGCGGAGCAATTCAATATTCAGCCGACGGGTCATGATTTCACTTTTGCGGATAACAGGTGCAGGTTATTCAAATATACACAAGGATGTGAGGCCCTTAGCCTTCCAGTCAACTCACACCGACTGGAGGTCTCATGAAGCGATCCACCCTGGGGCTGTTGCCATTGCAGGCAGCCTTCGTGCTGTCGTGGAGTTCCGGCTATATCGGCGCCAAACTGGGGACGCAAGGTGGCGAGGCCTTCAACCTGCTGTTCTGGCGCTTCCTGCTGGTCACGGTGTGTCTGGGCGTGTTTTTGAATAACCGGTTGCGGACGGTGTCATGGATGCAGATTCGCCATTACGCGGTGATCGGCTTTCTGTCGCAATTCCTGTACCTGAGTTGTCTCTATGTGGCGATACAAAAAGGCTTGCCGCCGGGTATCGCGGCGATCATCGCTGCGCTGCAGCCCTTGATGACCGCGGCGTTGTCGTCACGCAGTACTACTGAGCGCAGTGGCGCCTGGCAATGGTTGGGCCTGCTGATCAGCTTTGCTGGCGTATCGGTGGTGATTGCCGGGCAATACAGCAGTGAAGGGCAGACTGTCGGTGTGCTCATGTACCTGATGCCGCTGGTGTCAGCACTGGGCCTGACGTTGGCGACCCTGTACGAACGTCACTCCGTACAACCGGAGCAGACAGGCCTGGTGTTGCCGCTGTTCATTCAATCTCTGTTGAGCCTGGTGGGTTTTACCGTGGCGGTACTCTGCACCGGCACGCTGAGTATTCCCCATACCACCGAGATGTTGATCTCGATCGTCTGGCTGACAGTGTTTTCCACCTTCGTCGCTTATCTGAGCCTGTGGATGCTGTTGCGAACGATGACCGCCACGCACGTCGCGGCCTTGGTCTATCTGGAGCCGCCGGTGACCCTGGTGTGGGCTGCGTGGCTGTTCGGCGATGTGATTCAACCCACAACCTATGCCGGTATCGCCGTGGTGATCGCAGGGTTGATGCTGGTGCGGGTGACGCGACGTGGAGCGCTTTGCACCTCCTGATTGCCCGTTAGATCGGCTTCCGGGTGCCCAACAGTCGAACCTCCCGCAACAGCGCGGCACCGAGTTGGTCGGTGCCCAGCTCGCGGTAGCCGACCGCCTTGATATCACCATTTTCTTCCGCCTGGATGATGATCACCGGCGTCTCCTTGCCGGTCGTTTCGTCCACATGCAGGGCGTACTGGGGGATATCCAGCTTGATCGGCGTACCTGCCGCCAGGCCTTTCACATTGATCAAAAACGCCGCGCAACCGGTGTCCACATCCGTGCTGGTAGCGGAGCGACCGCTGACAAAGCAGGTTTGCGGCAAATCAGGCCAGGCAATGGTGTCGGCATTGGCCAGGCTTGAGGTTGTGGTCAAGGCAGCGATAAGCAGCGCGCGCACGTGGGTCGTTCTCTTGATCAGGTTTGAACGCGACTTTTACCAAAGCCCGGCTTGAGCCGCAACGCCGAACTCACGCGAGGCGTTTCATGCCCGCGGTCCTGGCAGCGTCGAGGTCGAAAGTGGCCGTGTACTTGCACCCTGCCGCGTGGGCGCAGCGTTCGATCAGGCAGTCTGCAAAGTCGGCTTTGTTGGAAGTGAACCGCCGCAAGGCCTGCCAGACGATTTCGGCATGCTCGATGATCAGCTCCCGGGTGCGCAACAGCGTCTCCAGAACGTTGATCACGTCGCTTTTGGCCGACTGATAGCAACTTTGTAAAACCCAGACCAGTTCCACCACGGACACCAGGCTGACAAAACCCGGCGACGCCGTAGTGAGCGACTCGATCAATTCGCAGGCCTTGGGCGATTGGGTCGGGTCATCCTGAGTGACGTAACGAACCAGTACATTGGTGTCCAGGCCGATCATCCTGCCTTGGCTCCCTGTGCGGCAATTGCACGGTTCATGTCCTCGATGGACACCGGCTGGGCAGGTTTGCGGATCAACCCCTTGAGGTCGTGCACGGTCTTGCTGGCGGCAATGATGGAAAACCGGCCGTCGTCCGTTTCTACGAACTCGACGCGGTCTCCGGTTTCCAGGCCCAGAGCGGTTCTGACTTGAACCGGAATGGTGATTTGGCCTTTTGAGGTCAGTGTGGCAGTCGCCATATTGAATATCTCCATCGTGATGCTCCTTACCTTAGGGTAAGGAATGCTGGAGGACAAGATCCGTTGGTCCATAGGGGCTTCTCTGGTGTGGGTGAGTCGGAACAGGTAAAAAGATAGCCCGACAAATGACGTCGACACGCCTGAATGCCCCTGCAAAGAGATACAGCATATGACTGACCGCCAACTCATCATTCCCCCCGTCATGCAGGCCATCGTCGAACGTGCCGGCTACGTGCCCGCCGTCAAGGTCGGCAAGACGCTTTACTGTGCCGGGCAGGTGGGCCGCACAGCGGCACTGGCCGTGATCGAAGACCCCGAGGCGCAATTCGTCGCCGCCTGGGAGAACCTGCGACTAGTGCTGGAGGAGGGAGGGTGCAGCTTTGACGATGTGGTGGACATGACCACGTATCACGTGGATATGAGCCGGCACATGGCGGTCTTTCGAGAGGTGAAAAACCGTCTGTTCCCACGCGGGCATTGCGCCTGGACCACGATCGGGGTGTCCGAACTGGCACACCCCGGTCTGCTGGTGGAAATCAAATGTGTGGCGGTGCAACGCTGATTTATTGCACCACTCGGTAGCACGGTACATACGCCGCACCGCCCGGCAGTTTCATGCGGTGCTGGGCGACGAACGCCTGTAGCAGCTCATCCAGTGGCTTCATGATTGCGGGGTCGCCGTGGATCTCATACGGGCCGTGCTGTTCGATCAGGCGAATGCCCTTGTCCTTGACGTTGCCCGCCACAATCCCGGAGAACGCACGGCGCAGGTTGGCCGCCAGTTCGTGTGGGGGCAGGGCGTGGCTCAGTTGCAGGCTGGCCATGTTGGCGTGTGTCGGGTCGAACGGGCGCTGGAAGCCCTCGTCGATCTTCAGCAGCCAGTTGAAGTGGAACGCGTCGTTGCGCTCACGACGGAATTGCTTCACCGCCTTCAGGCCGGCGGTCATCTGGCGCGCCACTTCGGCCGGGTCATCGATGATGATCTGGTAGTGCGCCTGCGCCGCTTCGCCCAGGGTGGCGCCGACGAACGCGTGCAGTTGCTGCAGGTATGGCGCGGCGTGCTTCGGCCCGGTCAGGACGACCGGGAACGGCAGGTCACGGTTGTCCGGGTGCATCAGGATGCCCAGCAGATAAAGGAATTCTTCGGCCGTGCCGGCGCCGCCAGGGAAGATGATGATGCCGTGGCCGACACGCACGAAGGCTTCCAGGCGTTTTTCGATATCCGGCAGGATGACCAGTTCGTTGACGATCGGGTTCGGTGCCTCGGCAGCGATGATGCCCGGTTCGGTCAGGCCCAGGTAGCGACCGCCGGTGATGCGTTGTTTGGCGTGGGAAATGGTCGCGCCTTTCATCGGACCTTTCATCACGCCCGGGCCGCAGCCAGTGCACACGTCAAGGCTGCGCAGGCCCAATTCGTGGCCGACCTTCTTGGTGTATTTGTATTCTTCGGTGTTGATCGAGTGGCCGCCCCAGCACACCACGATCTTCGGCTCGACACCGGGGCGCAGCGTGCGGGCGTTGCGCAGCAGGTGGAACACGTAGTCGGTGATGCCCTGGGAGTTGCTCAGGTCGATGCGCTGGCTGTCCAGCTCGTTCTCGGTGTAGACGATATCGCGCAGGGCGCTGAACAGCATCTCGCGGGTACTGGCGATCATTTCGCCATCGACGAATGCGTCGGCAGGCGCGTTCAGCAGTTCCAGGCGCACGCCGCGATCCTGCTGGTGGATGCGCACTTCGAAGTCTTTATAGGCGTCGAGGATGGTCTTGGCGTTATCGATATGCGCGCCGGTATTGAGGATAGCCAGGGCGCACTGGCGGAACAGGGTGTAGATGCTGCCGGTGCCGGCTTCGCTCAGTTGTTGCACTTCACGCTGGGAGAGGGTTTCGAGGCTGCCCTTGGGGCTGACGGAGGCATTGATGACTTGGCGTTGGGGCATTCTGATTCCTTGAAAGCACAGCCATTGCACCGCTAAAGGGCCGCAATGGCTCTGGAAGAGTGGGCGCCGAGTTCGGTCGCACGAGACGGTTATTTACCTCAGGTACAAGCCCGAGCGCAAACACCGTCCACCTCCATCATGCCGCAGAACTTACTGAATCAGCTTCCAGTTTTTGTAGAAAACCCGACGCAGGGTAAACACCAGGCCGGCAAAGCCCGCGATCACGGCATTGAGAATCGACGGCAATGGTGTCGGGCGGACGATATCGATAAACAGGCAGTAGCGCTTGGCGTCATTTTTGTTGAAGGACGCGTGCATCAGCGTGTCGTCGAAAATGAACAGTGGGTCGTCGTGCCAGTAGTGCTTGTGCTTGCCTACCTGAATGTAGACGCCCTCGTGATGGGGGGCTGGCGCCATGTTGTAGAGCACGCGGAACATCATGCGCAGCGGGCCGAAGTGAAAAGAAGTGGAGCGGTTTTCGTTGAAGACCGACACGCCGATGGTTTTCACGAATGGCAGTTTTTCCCGCAGCCGTGGAATATCCAGGGTGGTCTCGATGGGGCGACCGTACCACTGGAAAAACAGCATTCCGCGTTTCTTCTCGGCCATGCGCTCATCGAGGTAACCGATGATTTCATCCTTGTGCGCCATGGCGTCGTCGATCACCTGTTGCAGGTCTTTGCGCCAGGCGGTCGGCAGGTCGGCCATCGTGTACACATGGCGGTTGCGGCTGCTCACCAGGTCGAACAGGGTGTTGAACGGCGCCAGCAACCAAGTGTTACGGCCATTGCCGATGAAGTATTTCTTGAGAGTGTCGCGGTCGTACAGGCCATTGCGCAGGAAGTCGTAAATGCCGCACACCACCACAAGCAGCAGAAACCCGAGGGTCGTGCGGGGAAAGCAGTAAATGACCAGCAGGACACCCAGCGCCCACGCGGCGGAGACCAGTTTTTTGCGAACAGCGCTTTTACTCATGAAACTCGGCTCCGGAGCGCGAAATAATTCGAAACAAAGTCGCTATGATAGGGGGTTATTGCCGCGCCGGGCGTTTTAAATATTGCGAAATTGTGAAGACGTTGAACAAAATTTTACGTTTGTGGCCTGCACGTTAGCTCAAGTGTCACAAAAAGCCCGGAATGGATTGAATTTTGTAAACAGAAGATTTGCGACTATCGTGACGCTTCGTTTTTTCGGACGTCATAGACCGGTACGATTGAAGTTGAATGGCCACCACTGGCCTTCGGCACCTTGGAAGAGGCAGAAATTTTATGATCATCAAACCGCGGGTTCGTGGCTTTATCTGTGTGACCGCTCACCCTGTTGGCTGTGAGGCGAACGTCAAGGAACAGATCGACTACGTGACGCAACACGGCGCCATCGCAGGCGGCCCGAAGAAAGTACTGGTCCTGGGTGCTTCCACCGGCTACGGCCTGGCCGCGCGCATCAGTGCTGCGTTTGGCTGCGGCGCCGACACCCTGGGCGTGTTTTTTGAGAAAGAAGGCGAAGAGGGCAAGTTGAGCTCGGCCGGCTGGTACAACAGTGCCGCGTTCGAGAAGTTTGCCGTCGAAAAAGGCCTGTACGCCAAAAGCATCAACGGCGACGCGTTTTCCGACGAGATCAAGCGCCTGACCATCGAAACCATCAAGAAAGACCTGGGCAAGATCGACCTGGTGGTCTACAGCCTGGCCGCACCACGCCGTACCGACCCGCAAGGCGTGGTGCACAACTCCACCCTCAAGCCGATCGGCAAGTCCGTGACCCTGCGCGGTATCAACACCGACAAGGGCGTCGTGGTCGACACGACCCTGGAGCCGGCGACCCAGGAAGAAATCGACGGCACCGTCAAAGTGATGGGTGGCGAAGACTGGCAGTTGTGGATCGATGCCCTGCGTGACGCCGACGTCCTGGCCGAAGGTGCCAAGACCACCGCGTTCACCTACCTCGGCGAGAAGCTGACCCAGGACATCTACTGGAACGGCTCCATTGGCGAAGCCAAGAAAGACCTGGATAAAAAAGTCCTGACCCTGCGTGACAACCTCGCGGCACTCAAGGGCGACGCCCGTGTGTCGGTGCTCAAGGCCGTGGTCACCCAGGCCAGCTCGGCGATCCCGATCATGCCGCTGTACCTGTCGCTGCTGTTCAAAGTGATGAAAGAGCAGGGCACCCACGAAGGCTGCATCGAGCAGGTCTACGGCCTGTTCAAGGACAGCCTGTACGGCAGCGAGCCAAAGCTGGACGCCGATGGCCGCTTGCGCGCCGACCTGGCCGAGCTGGAGCCGAAAGTCCAGGATGCCGTGGCGGCCCTGTGGAACCAGGTGACCGACGACAACGTCAACGAGATCAGCGACTTTGCCGGCTACAAGGCTGAGTTCCTGCGTTTGTTCGGCTTTGAAGTCGATGGCGTGGATTACGATGCCGACGTCAATCCGACCGTGAAGATCAATGGCCTGATTCAGGCCTGAAGCGCGCATCACAATAGATGAAGACTTTTGTGGGAGCTGGCTTGCCTGCGATGCGGTCGCCTCGGTGTAACAGTTGCACTGCGGCGATGCTATCGCGGGCAAGCCCGGCTCCCACAAAAGCCCGCTCCCACATTTGTATTGTGTAACGCTCAGGAACCTTCCTACACGCCATCGCGCTCCCGGCGACCCCCACAATCTGCCAGACTCCCAGCGCTATCACTCACGCTAACGGAGGATCTGATGACGATTCGTGCAGTAGTTTTTGATTTCGGCGGTGTTCTGTTCGATTGGAGCCCGCAGCACCTGTATCGCAAGCTGATTGCCGACGATCACGAACGGCAATGGTTTCTCGACACCATCTGTACCCAGGCCTGGAACACCGAGCAAGATGCCGGTCGTACCCTGGCTGACGGCACCCGCAGCCTGATCGCCCAATACCCTCAACACGAAGCCTTGATCCAGTCCTATTACGACCGCTGGCATGAAATGCTGCGCGGCCCGTTGCCGGAAGGGGTGGCGATCCTTGAAGCCCTGCATCAGGCCGGCATGCCCTTGTTCGGGCTCACCAACTGGTCCGCCGAAACCTTCCCGTACGCCCGGGCCAACTACCCGTTCCTGCAGCGCTTTCGCGATATCGTCGTGTCGGGCGAGTTGAAGCTGATCAAACCGGACCCCGCGATCTATCACGCCAGCCTCGATCAGGTACGCGCCCACCTGCCGGATATCCAAGCCGTAGAAGTCGTGTTCATCGACGATGTGGCCGGTAATATCGACGCCGCCGTGGCCCTCGGCTGGCAGGGTATTCACCATGTATCAGCCGAGCGCACCGCTGCGCGCTTGCGTGAGTTGGGTGTGGCGTTCTAAAGCGCCCACGTCTCCATCGCGAAGTCCACGAATGCGCGCAGTTTGGGCAGGCGGTAACGATCCTGGCGATAGAGCAGGTGCATGGGCCGGCTGGGGAGTTTGTAGGACGTCAACAAAGCCACCAGCTTGCCGCTCTCCAGGTCAGGCTGTACCAGGGCATCGGCCAGCATGATGATGCCCATGCCGTTGACCGCCGCCTGCCGCAAGCCTTGCGAACTGTTGATGGTCAGTGAGCCGGATACCGGAACCTCTACGTCGCCCTCATCGCCGCTCATGCGCCACAGTTTGCCGGTGTCGCGCCAGTTATCGTTCGCCGGGTAAGCGAACGCCAGGCAGTCATGCTGTTTCAGGTCATCGGGCTTCGACGGCGTGCCGCGTCGCGCCAGGTACTCAGGCGACGCGCAGAGGGTAAGGGTGTAGGCCTGCATGGGCCTAGCGATCAAGCTGGAGGTTTCCAGCTCGCCAAGACGGATCGCCACGTCGAAGTCGCTGTCGACCAGGTCCATTCGCTCATTGCTCAACACCACGTACAAATTGATAAGCGGGAAGCGCCGCGAAAACTCGCTCAAGGCCGGCATCAGGCGTTCGGTGCCGAACACCGGTGGCGCGGTGATGCGCAGGTTGCCTTTGGGGATTTCGCTGTGGGTCTGCTCGGCCAGCCGTTCAGAGTCGGCCACCAGGCCCAGCACTTCCAGGCAGCGCTGATAATACTGCCCGCCAAACTCGGTGAGGCTTTGTTTACGCGTGGTGCGCTTGAGCAGGCTGACCCCCAGCCGTTGTTCAAGCGCACGCAGGTGGTTGCCGACCATGGTGGTCGACATTCCGCATTCCAGCGCTGCAGCGGTCATGCTGCCGGTTTCGACCACTTTCACGTAAACCGACATCGCCTGGAACAGATCCATTATCAAGCCCTGGTTTAAAGTAATTGCAGGAATGCGCAGTTTATCCATTCGGGGTGGTTAACGATACTGCACCCACCCAAACGAAAACCGGAGCCTGCCGCCATGACTGCCGCCTGTCTGATGACCACTTATCAACCGCTGGACCTGAGCTTTACCCGTGGCTTGGGCACGCGTCTGTGGGACCAGCGTGGCCGCGAGTACCTCGATGCGGTGGCCGGTGTGGCGGTCACCAATGTCGGCCACTCCCACCCGAAATTGGTGGCGGCCATCAGCGAACAGGCGGGGTTGCTGCTGCACACCTCCAATCTTTACAGCATCGACTGGCAGCGGCGCCTGGCGCAGCGGCTGACGCAGTTGTCGGGCCTGGACCGTGCGTTCTTCAACAACTCCGGCGCGGAAGCCAACGAGACGGCATTGAAACTCGCCCGGCTGCATGGCTGGAAAAAAGACATCGAAGAGCCGCTGGTGGTGGTGATGGAAAACGCCTTTCACGGGCGCACTCTCGGCACCATGGCGGCCAGCGACGGGCCCTCGGTGCGGTTGGGTTTCCAGCGCCTGCCGGGAGATTTCGTCAAAGTGCGCTTTGGTGATTTGGCCGCGCTGGAGGCTATCACCCAACAGTTCGGCACGCGCATCGCCGCCGTCCTGTTGGAGCCGATCCAGGGGGAAAGCGGTGTGCTACCCGCGCCGCCGGGTTATTTGAAAGCCCTGCGCGAGCATTGCACGGGCCATGGCTGGCTGCTGATGCTCGACGAAATCCAGACCGGTATCGGGCGCACCGGCACCTGGTTTGCCTTCCAGCATGAGGGCATCGTGCCGGACGTGATGACACTGGCCAAAGGCCTGGGCAACGGAGTGCCCATCGGTGCCTGCCTGGCCCGGACAGCGGTGGCGCAGTTGTTTACGCCGGGCAGTCACGGCAGCACCTTCGGCGGTAATCCGTTGGCGTGTCGGGTGGGCTGTACGGTGCTGGACATCATCGAAGAGCAGGGGCTGTTGCAGAATGCCGCCCAACAGGGCGAACGCTTGCTGTCGCGCTTGCGGGTGGAATTGAGCGAGCATCCGCAGGTTCTGGCGATTCGTGGGCAGGGGCTGATGATCGGCATCGAGCTGGCCAGTCCTTATCGCGACCTGGCCCAGCGGGCAGCACAGGAGCATGGCCTGCTGATCAATGTGACGCGCGGCAAGATCATCCGCCTGCTGCCGCCGTTGACCCTGGATACCAAGGAAGTGGAGATGATCGTAAGAGCCATCACCCGCCTATTGGATTGAAACACAATCAAACTGTGGGGGCGGGCTTGCTCGCTCCCACATTCGACCTGGGTGATTTTCAAGGCCAAGGCCGGAGACAGCCTGTTCTGTGCCCAGGCCACGCATGAAGGGCTGACCGGCGGCCTAAAAGGTCACTTCCATATTGAGCGTCGGCGTCGACGTGCGGCTACCCCGCCCGCCGTCCACGCCGAACTTGTTGTGCCAGTACTCGTACCCCACACCGAGGTAAAGGTTAGGCTTGACGCTTGTGCCCGGGCGTACCGCCACCATCAGCGCGGTGCGCATCAGCGCTTCCGGTGCGGTGTCGCGACCATGGTAGTCATCGCCTTTTTCCCCGACGTAATTGATGAAGCCCTGAAATCTCGCGCTGTGATTGGCGATATCGAAAGGGCGCATCCAGGTCAGATTGAGCATGTAGGTGTCGTCGAAGGTGTGATTCGACTCCTGTGCGCCGGGAATGCCGGTGTGGTTCTTTTCCTTGTAATACAAGAGGCTCAGGTCCAGCACGCCGACGGTGTTGAACTTCAACGTCGGGCCGAGCACCAGCGCGCGTTTTTTCGCCGAGGCTAGGTTGTTGTTGCGGCTTGCGTCGAAGCCCAGGGTCAGGGCGTAGTCCTTGATCAGACCAGTGCCCAACGGCATGTCGAACACCCGCGAGGCATATACCTGGTGCCGGTAGACGGCATACACCTCGCTGCCTCCGTGGTCGGTGCCCTTGCGTGGGTCGCGGCTGTCGGAGAGGAACACATCGAGGTTCAGAAAGTTGCTGCCGTAGCGGTAGCCGCTGGCATGGGTGAAGCTGTAAATGCGTTTGCTGAAGTCATCGGGGTTATTCGGATTGGTGAACTGTTGGCCGTAGCGAAATCCTACGCTGTTGTTCATCCACTCCACTGCGACGGCCTCCCCGCCGCCGAGCAGTGACAGTAATACGGTTGCGCCGTGCAATGCCTTTTTCATTGTTCTGATTCCTTTGGCGTTTGGCTCATGGCGGTTCTGCAAGGGCCGCCGGGCGCAGTATTCGCCCAAGGACGGCGCGGGCCAAAGAACAGAATCTCGCCTGGGCCGATGCCGAAATGGCAGCAGCAAAACTAGCTTGAAAGTCAGGAAATACAAGGCGCCAAGGCCGACTCCTCACGTTCGCGCAGGGCGATTTCCTCACCCAGCAGGAGGGTCAGGGCCTGTACGGCAACAGGCAGGTCGCGGTCTTTGCGGGCATACACGCCGAGGTCACTGAAGATCCCGCCCTGGTCGCTCAGTGGGACGTGCAGCAGTTCACCGCGCGCCAAGTCAGCCTCGATGCCGATGCGGGTCTGGAAGGCAATGCCCAGTTGCTGGCGCACCAGTTGCCGCGCCAGTTCCATGGAATTGCTGTGCAGCAACGGTTTGTGGCCACTGGCTGTGCGGCGATGCAACGGCGCGATCAGATGGTGCACCGACAGCTCGCTCTTGGCCTGGATCACGCCATGTTCACAACACTGCCCGTAGCTCACACGGGGTTGCGTAGCCAGCGCATGCGCCGGCGTCATCAATGCGCTCAAGCGGAAATGCCCGACACACAACTGTGTGATTTCGCAGCTGCGGGGCAGGGCAAACGCCAGGCCAAGGTCGGCCTGGCCCTGAATTACCGCGGCAGGTATGGAGCGCGAACCCTGCACCGTGACGCCGATGGTCACCTTCGGATAGCGCTCGCGCATGCGCCTGAGGGCGGCCGGCAACAGTTCGACGGCAGCCCCTTCCACCGTGGCGATCTCCACGTGCCCGGTCTGCACGCCATGCAAGCCATCCAGCTCGCCACGCATGCGCTCAACATCCTGCAACAGCAACGTCACGTGACGGCTGAGTATCTCGCCGGCGGCGGTGACGCGCAGTCCGCCGGGCAGGCGATCGAACAGCGCCGCGCCCATCTCGTCTTCCAGTTTGAGGATCTGCCGGTTCACCGCCGATGACGCGACATTCAGGCGCCGCGCGGCCTCGCGGATCGAATGGCAGCGCCGCACCATGTCGAAGTAGTAGATGGCAGGGGCGTGGAGGCGCAGCTTGCGATTGAGCATTTTTTTCAGGTCCTTTTGCGCAAGGCTTCAAGCCACAAGGCTGGGCGGCTGAATGGATTTTTGTAACTTTAGTAATGCGTGTATTGTGGAATTGATTGTATACAACTCTATGGACATCCCATCTTTCCTTTGCATACAGTGAGCGCACAACAAAAACAGAGACCCCCTCACCATGACTATCCCGAAGGCGTCACCGCAGCGGCCAGAAGATGAGAATCTCGGCGTCGCGGCCAACATGGCTTACGGCCTGCAACATGTGCTCACCATGTACGGCGGTATCGTGGCCGTACCGTTGATCGTCGGTCAGGCGGCGGGTTTGTCGCCGGCGGACATCGGCTTGCTGATTGCCGCGTCGTTGTTCGCCGGCGGCCTGGCAACCCTGTTGCAAACCCTGGGTCTGCCGTTCTTCGGCTGCCAGTTGCCGCTGGTGCAGGGCGTGTCGTTTGCCGGTGTGGCGACCATGGTGGCGATTGTCGGCAGCGACGGTGCTGGCGGCGTACCGGCGATTCTTGGGGCGGTGATGGCCGCTTCGCTGATCGGGTTGCTGATCACCCCCGTGTTCTCGCGGATCACCAAGTTTTTCCCACCTCTGGTGACCGGTATCGTGATCACCACCATTGGCCTGACCCTGATGCCCGTCGCGGCGCGCTGGGCCATGGGCGGCAACAGCCGCGCGGCGGATTTCGGCAGCATGCCGAACATCGGCCTGGCGGCGCTGACCCTGGTGCTGGTGTTGCTGTTGAGCAAGATTGGCAGCGCGACCATCTCACGGTTGTCGATCCTGCTGGCGATGGTGATCGGTACCGTGATCGCGGTATTCCTGGGCATGGCCGATTTCTCCGGTGTCACCCAGGGACCGATGTTCGGCTTTCCCACGCCCTTCCATTTCGGCATGCCGACCTTCCATGTGGCGGCGATCATTTCCATGTGCATTGTGGTGATGGTGACGTTGGTGGAGACCTCGGCGGACATTCTGGCGGTGGGTGAGATCATCGACACTAAAGTCGACTCCAAGCGCCTGGGCAACGGCTTGCGCGCCGATATGCTGTCGAGCATGTTCGCGCCGATCTTCGGTTCGTTCACCCAGAGTGCATTCGCCCAGAACGTCGGGCTGGTGGCGGTGACCGGGGTGAAAAGCCGCTTCGTGGTGGCGACGGGCGGGGTATTCCTGGTGGTGCTCGGCCTGCTGCCGTTCATGGGACGGGTGATTGCGGCAGTACCGACGTCGGTGTTGGGCGGTGCCGGGATCGTGTTGTTCGGCACCGTGGCGGCGAGCGGCATTCGCACCCTGTCCAAGGTGGATTACCGCAACAACATGAACCTGATCATCGTCGCCACGTCCATCGGTTTTGGCATGATCCCCATCGCAGCGCCGAGCTTCTACGATCACTTCCCCAGCTGGTTCGCGACCATTTTCCACTCGGGCATCAGTTCGTCGGCGATCATGGCGATCCTGCTGAACCTGGCGTTCAACCACTTCACCGCCGGCAATTCGGACCAGCAGTCAGTGTTCGTGGCGGGGACCGAGCGCAGCCTGTGCTTCCACGATGTGGCGGCGTTGCGCGATGGGGATTACTTCCGGGGCGGCAAGCTGTTTGATGCTGAGGGTAAGGAGATTCCACTCGTAGCTGATGTATCAAGGAAGACCGCGAAACCTGAAACCACCGAAGTCTAAAGCCGATTGAGAAACCCATGTGGGAGCTGGCTTGCCAGCTCCCACATTTTGATTTAGCCAGCTTTAAGCTTTGGGTACGGCACCGAGCAGGCCTCATCCAGAAACTTCACCACCGTCCCCATGCACGCCTGGCGTTCTTCCACATGGGGCATGTGGCTGGAGTCTTCGAACAGCGCCCAGCGCACATCCGCGATCTCATCCAGGAACGGCTTGACCACCAGCGGCGTGGCCTCGTCGTGTCGACCGGAAATCACCAGGGTCGGTACGTTGATCGCCGACAGCCGGCCGATCACGTTCCAGTCTTTCAAGCTGCCGATCACATGGAACTCGGTCGGTCCGCTCATGGCGTGGTACACCGTCGGGTCCGAGTCGACCTGGGCAAAAGTGCGCGCCACTTCGTCCGGCCACGGGTTGACCCGGCACACGTGCTGGTCGTAGAACACCCGCGACGCCGCGAGGTATTCCGGGTCTTGATAGGTGCCGGCGGCTTCGTGCTTGAGCAAGGTTTCATGCACGCCTGCGGGCAACAATTTGCGCAGGCGATTGGCTTCGCTGACCCAGGTGCGCATGCAGGTCGGGGAGTTGGCCGGGATGAACGCGCGCAGGCCCCGGGGTTGCAGGATCGCGTGCTCGCTGCCCAGCATGCCGCCCCAGGACTGCCCGAGGATCGCGTAATTGTTGCTGATCTGCAGGTGGTCCAGCAGGTTGTTCAGTTCTTCGAGGAACAGGTTGACGGTCCAGAACGATGGGTCTTTGTCGGGCAGGTGCGTCGAGCGGCCATTGCCCAGTTGGTCGTAATGGATCACGGCATGACCGCTGGCGGCGACATCCTTGAAGGCGTCGACGTAGTCGTGGGTGCAGCCGGGGCCGCCATGGATGACCACCAGAGGTGTGCGGCCGGTGTTGAGATCGCCCGTGACGCGGTACCAGGTATGGTAGGCGCCGAAGGCCGCATACCCTTCGCGGATTTTTTCGATGAAGTCCATTTCGTACCCTGCGCTGAAAAAAGGATCAGGGACACCATAGTCCGCACACAGGGTTTAGGTAACTAGCAAAACAGCTAGGTTTTTGTCGGTGGGTCAGTCTTCGAGCAAACGGTAGTGGGCGGCGCGAACCACGGCTTGCACGCGATTCTTGGCCCCCAGTTTATGCATCGCCGAGGCCAGGTGCAGGGTGACCACCGCCAGTGACCGGTTCAGTTGCGCAGCGATGTCTGCAGCGGTCAGGCCCTCGGCGGCCCATTTCAGGCATTCGCGTTCGCGCTTGGTCAGGTGAATGTGCGGATAGGCGCGCAGTTCCTTGCTGAACAAGGGGTAGGCCGCTTCCTGCAAGGCGTGGGTAATCAGAGAAAAATCCGACAACGTCTGCTGGGCATCCTGTAGCACGGTGCGCGCCTTGCCGGTCCGCAGGCCGGTCAGTGAGGCGAAACCGCCCCGGGGCAAATGGATGGGCACGCTTACGCCGCAGGTCAGTTGCTGCTCGTGCAGGTAAGTGGAAACCGGGGCGTGGCAGGGGTCGATGATCTTTTGCAGCGCGGTCTCGGCCTTGGCTTCGTAGGACCAGACAAAGGGGGACACGCTGTTCAAGGCCAGGTGTTGCACCGGGTCGATCTGATAGAACCCTTCGCTGCACCACAGGGTATGCCAGTCGGGCGGCGTGTTGCGCAACTCCAGTACCGAGGGCGTAATCAAGGTACCGTCGTGGTCGATCGGCACCGGGGTGTAGTCGTACACCAGTGCATCGAAGCCCAACTGCTGGGCAAGGATGAAGGTGTTGTCCATCTGTTCATCCAGGCTCCTGCCCGGCATCAGACGGTGGTTGAAGGCGGTCAGCTTGGCCAGCATCCGTTCTGCTCCCGAATTCATTTGAATCTCGACTTGCTGCAAGTAGAATGCCACGCCCCGGCGAAGGACTGCCAGGCCAAACCTATAAGAAATGCTAGGTTATGGACGCGCGGCATCCTCGGTAGTGTTGGCCAGATAAACGGCCGCTACCTGCCAGGCCGACACAAGACAAGGAATGTATGCATGTGGCGTGAAATTGCTCCCGACCAGCGGTACACCGTGCAAGTCGACGGCCATGACCTCGTGGCCTACAGCTTTGGCGAAGGCGACGAGGTGCTGTTGTGCCTCAACGGTGGCCCGGGGCTGCCGTGCGACTACTTGCGCGATGCCCACGGTTGGCTCAAGGCGCACAACCTGCGCGTGGTTGCATTCGACCAGCTTGGCACGGGCGCATCAGCCAGACCCACCGATGTTTCCCTGTGGGAAATCGGCCGTTATGTCGAAGAAGTCGAAACCGTGCGCCAGGCCTTGGGTCTGGGGCGTGTGCACCTGCTCGGGCATTCCTGGGGTGGCTGGCTCGGTATCGAGTACGCCATTCATTACCCCGATGCACTGAAAAGCCTGATCCTCGAAAACACCGTCGGCGACATTCCGCACCTGTCCCGGGAGCTGGAACGCCTGCGCGGTGCCCTGGGCAGCGAGACCGTGGCCATGATGCAGCGCCACGAGGCCATGGGCACCCTGGATCACCCGCAGTACCAGGCGGCGATCACCTTGCTCAACTACCGCCACGTGTGTCGCCTGGACGAGTGGCCGGAGCCGGTCAAACGCTCCCTGGGCGACTGGAACATGGGGCCCTACGAGACCATGCAGGGCCCCAACGAATTTCTCTACATCGGCAACCTCAAGGACTGGAACCGCCTCAAGGAGATGGCCGAGTTCAAGATGCCGATCCTGATCACCACCGGCCAGCATGACGAACTCACTCCGGCCTGCGCCCAGCGCATGAAGCTGGCGGCACGCCACGCCGAGTTGCATGTGTTCCCCAACAGCAGCCATATGCCGTTTTATGAAGAACCCCAGGCGTATTTCCCGGTGCTGCTGGACTTTCTCGCTCGCCACCGGGGCTGACGGATGAACCTGGCGCGCTACCGTTTTGTGTTGTCCCGGCCGCTGCAATTGCTGCCGGTGCTGTTCGGCATCAGCCTGATCACCTTCGTGCTGGTGCGCTCGATTCCCGGTGACCCGGCGCGCGCGTTGCTGGGCTCGCGCAGCACACCGGATGCGCTGCTGAAGATCCGTGCGCAATACGGTCTCGATCAACCGCTGTGGCAGCAATATTTCTACTTCCTGAAGAACCTGCTCAAGGGCGACCTTGGGCAATCGCTGTTGTACAAGGTCGATGCCTTGAAGCTGATCGTCACCCGCATCGAACCGACCCTGGTGCTGGTGCTCGGCAGTGTGCTGTTGGCGCTGTTGATCGCGGTGCCGCTGGCCACGCTGGCCGCGCGCAACAAGGGCGGCTGGGCGGATAACCTGATCCGCGTGTTCACCACCGTTGGCCTGGGCATGCCGGCATTCTGGCTGGGCTTGATGCTGATTCTGTTACTGAGTGTGCAGTGGGGTTTGTTCCCGGTGTCTGGCTACGGTCGCACCTGGCTCGACAAGGCCCACCATATGGTGCTGCCGTGCCTGACCATCGCCCTGGCGTTGTCGGCGGTGCTGGTGCGCAACCTGCGGGCGAGCATGTTGATGGAGTTGCAGGCTGATCACGTCACCGCCGCGCGGGCGCGCGGGGTGTCGGAAGCGCTGGTATTTCGCCGCCATGTGTTGCCCAACTCGCTGGTACCGGCGGTCAACCTGCTGGCGGTGAACATTGGTTGGCTGATCAGCGGCACGGTGGTGATCGAAAGCCTGTTCGCCATTCCCGGCATCGGTCAATTGCTGGTACGTGGCATCTTCACCCGCGACTACATGGTGGTGCAGGGCGTGGCCATGGTGCTGGCCTGCGCGACCGTGGTGGTCAATTTCATCGCCGATGTGGTGACGGTCACCCTCGATCCCCGAGTGAAGATGCAATGAGCAGTCGCCCGTTGGTCGCGCCCTGGCGTTTGCGCCTGCGTTTCGGTTTTCGCAATGGCCGCCTGACGGCCGCGTGGGGCTTGCTGATTCTGCTGGGGTGGCTGGCCCTGGCGTTGTTCGCGCCGTGGATCGCGCCCTATGATCCCATCGTGCAGAACACCGAGATCAGCTTGATCGGCCCCAGCCTGGCACATCCCTTCGGCACCGATAACTACGGCAGGGATATCCTGTCGCGGGTGATCTGGGGCGCACGCATCGACCTGCAACTGGCCATCGTCGGGGTGATCTTCCCGTTCATCATCGGTACCTTCATCGGCGCGGTTTCGGGTTACATCGGCGGGCGTTTCGACAGCTTCTGCATGCGTGTGATCGACGTGATCCTGGCGTTCCCTTTCCTGGTGCTGATGCTGGCGATCATGGCCATCCTCGGCCCGGGCCTGCAGAGCTTTTACATCGCCATGGCGCTGGTGGGCTGGGTGTCGTATGCGCGGTTGATCCGCTCGCAGATTCTGGTGCTCAAGGAGAGTGACTTTGCCCTGGCCGCCAAAAGCCTGGGGTTTGGCCATGGGCGCATTCTGTTCCGGCATTTGCTGCCCAACGCGCTGTTCGGCTCGATTGTGTTTTCCATGTCGGACGCGGTGCTGGTGTTGCTCAACGGCGCCGCCGTGAGTTACCTGGGCCTGGGCGTGCAACCGCCCACCGCGGAGTGGGGGACGATGGTTGCCGAGGGCCAGGCCTTTATCACCACCGCCTGGTGGATCTGCACGTTTCCGGGCCTGGCCATCGTGACCCTGGCCATGGGCTTCAGCCTGCTTGCCGATGGCGTGGCGCAAGTGTTGGGGGATCGCTCATGAGCCTGTTGCAGGTACGGGACCTGAGCGTGATCGCCCGCACTGCCGGGCGCGACGTCACGCTGGTGGACCGTGTGTCTTTCGACCTGGCCGAAGGCGAGATCCTCGGTCTGGTGGGCGAGAGCGGTTCAGGCAAAACCATGGCGTGCCGTGGGCTGATGCGTCTATTGCCGTCGCCCAACCTGCGGGTGCAGGGCGGCGCGGTGCGGCTGGCTGGCCAGGATCTGCTGACGCTCGACGACGCCGGAATGCGTGCCGTGCGAGGCGGGCAACTGGGCATGATCTTTCAGAACCCCAGCAGCCACCTCGACCCGCTGATGCGCATCGGTGAGCAGATCGCCGAGGGCATCCGTTTGCATCAAGGCGCCTCGAAAAAGGAAGCGCGCCAACAGGCCATCGAGGTACTTCGCCAAGTCGGCATTCCCGATCCGCAAGCGCGGGTCGACAACTACCCTCACGAGTTTTCCGGCGGCATGCGCCAACGCGCGATGATCGCCGTGGCCCTGGGCTGCAACCCCAGGGTGTTGATCGCCGACGAGCCGACCACCGCATTGGATGTGACGGTGCAGGCGCAAATCCTGCGTCTGCTGCTGGACCTGCGTGACCAGCGTGGCTTGTCGATCATCATGATCACCCATGACCTGGGCGTGGTCGCGCAAACCTGCGACGCCATCGCCGTGATGTACGCCGGGCGCCTGTGCGAGCACGGCAGCAAGTACGACCTGCTGGCGCAGCCGCAGCATCCCTACACCGCGGGTTTGATCGATTGCCAGCCGGCCCACAGCAGCGGTCATGCCCTGCTGCGCACGATTCCCGGTCAGCCGCCGTTGCTGGATGCCTTGCCCGGCGGTTGCCGTTTCCATCCGCGCTGCCCGCAGGTGGGCGCCTTGTGCACCGAGGTGCTGCCCGAAGGTGCGCGCGTGGCCTGTCATTACCCGTTGGGAGCGCACCCATGAGCCTGTTGCAGATCAAGGACCTGGAGGTGAAGTTTGCTGCGTCCGGCACTGGCCTGTTCGGGTTGAACAAGCAGTGGGTGAGGGCGGTGAACGGGGTGTCGTTGAACCTTGCCGCCGGTGAAACCCTGGGGCTGGTGGGGGAGTCGGGCAGCGGTAAAAGCACCCTGGGCCGGGCGATTCTGCACTTGAACCCGATCAGTGCCGGGCAGGTGTTGTTCGACGGTATCGATATGGCCCATGGCAGCGGGCTCGACATCACGCGCCTGCGCCATGAAACCGCGATGATCTTCCAGGACCCTTACGCTGCGCTGAATCCGCGTCACACCATCGGCGAAACCATCGCCGAAGTGCTGCGGGTGCAACGCAAGGTCGCACCAGAGCAGATTCCGGCTCGTGTGAATGAGCTGCTTGACCTGGTTGGCCTGCGCCCCGAGTTGGCCAGCCGCAAACCCGGCTCCCTCAGCGGCGGCCAGTGCCAGCGTGTTGGCATCGCTCGGGCGCTGGCAGTGGAGCCGCGCCTGATCGTGGCTGACGAGTGCGTGGCGGCGCTGGATGTGTCGATCCAGGGGCAGATCATCAACCTGCTGCTGGAACTGCAACAACGCATGAACCTGGCAATCCTGTTTATCGCCCATGACTTGGCCATCGTGCGGCGCCTGTGCGACCGCGTGGCGGTGATGTACCTGGGCAAGATCGTCGAAGAAGGGCCGGTGGAGGCGGTGTTCACCGCGCCGCGCCATCCGTATACGGCGGCGCTGATCGAGGCGATTCCGGAGATCGATCCCCATCGGCCCCTGCCCGCCGAACCCCTGCCGGGAGAACCGCCGAGCCCGCTGAACTTGCCCACGGGTTGCGCCTTTCACCCGCGCTGTCGGCATGCACGGACGATGTGTTCCGTGGTGTTGCCGCCGACCCATTTTCTGCACGAGCATCGATACAGTTGCGTGCTTGAAGAACCGTTGAACCTTCCTGCCATTCATGAACAAGGAGTTATGACATGCAATCCCGTCACTTGAAGTTGCTCGCCGCCGCCACGCTCACGGCGTGGTCGCTGACTGCCGGTCTCGCCCAGGCCGCCGGTGTGCTGACCATCGGCTGCCGTGAAGACAGCACCACGTTCGACCCGATCAAAAGTGCGCAGAACCGCGACACCTGGGTGTTCGCCAACGTCTACGACACTCTGGTGCGCGTGGACAATTTGGGCACCAAGATGGAGCCAGGGCTGGCAGAAAGCTGGGACATCTCCAAGGACGGCCTGACCTACACCTTCAAGTTGCGCGACGCGAAGTTCTCCGATGGCTCGACGATTACCGCTGACGATGCGGCGTTCAGCCTGTTGCGCATCCGTGACAACAAGGCTTCGTTGTGGGCTGACCCGTTCAACCTGATCAACACCGCCAAGGCGACGGATCCGAAAACCCTGGTAGTCACGCTGAAGACCCCGGCTGTGGCTTTCCTTTCGCAACTGGCATCGCCGACGGTATCGATCCTGTCGGAAAAAGCCATGACCAAGATGGGCGAAGACGCCTATTCGGAAAACCCGGTGACCTCCGGCGCGTTTACCGTTGATGAATGGCGCAAGGGCGATCGCGTCATCCTCAAGAAGAACCCGAACTTCTGGCAGGCCAAAAATGTGAGCCTGGACGGCGTGGAGTGGGTCTCGGTGACCGACGACAACACCCGCATGCGCATGGTGCAGAACAACGAGCTGGATACGGCGATCTTCGTGCCGTTCTCGCGGGTCGAAGAGCTGAAGAAAGACAAGAACGTAGTGGTGCATTCCGACCCGTCCACCCGTGAAGATCATCTGTTGATCAACCACGAGCACGGCCTGTTGGCCAAGCCGGAAGTGCGTCAGGCGCTGGACATGGCCATCGACAAACAATCGCTGGTCAAGACCGCCACGTTCGGTCAGGGCACTGTGGCGTATTCCTACATTCCAAAGGGCTCGCTGTACCACTACGCCAACAACCTGCAACGCCCGTACGACCCGACCGCCGCCAGGAAACTGCTGGAGCAGGCGGGTGCCAAGGACTTGAAGCTCAACTACGTGGTCAACGCCGGCAACGAAGCCGACGAGCAAATTGCGGTGATCATCAAGGACCAGTTGGCCAAGGTCGGCGTGACCGCCAACCTGCAAAAGGTCGACCCGACCCAAAGTTGGCAGATGCTGGTGGACGGTGACTACGATATCTCGGTGATGTACTGGACCAACGACATCCTCGACCCGGACCAGAAGACCACGTTCGTACTGGGCCACGACACCAACCAGAACTACATGACCCGCTACAGGAACGACAAGGTCAAGGAGTTGGTGGCGACCGCTCGGATCGAGTCTGACCCGGTCAAGCGTGAGCAGATGTATGTGGAGCTGCAGAAACTGGCGAAACAGGATGTGAACTGGATCGACTTGTACTACAGCCCGTATATCAACATCTCACGCAAGAACATCAGTAACTTCCTGCAAAACCCGCTGGGTCGCTTCACCCTCGAAGAAGTGGTGAAAAACTAAAGGCTACCGCTAAACAACTGTGGGAGCGGGCTTGCCCGCGAAAGCGGAGTGTCAGTCAACAGAGATATCGACTGATCTACCGCATTCGCGGGCAAGCCCGCTCCCACATTTGGATCTGCGTCCTTCCTGTTACTGCGCGTCGAACGCCTGGCCATTGATGCCGGCACTGTCCGGCCCCATCAGGTACAGATACACCGGCATGATCTCTTCAGGCGCGGGCCTTTCCATCGGGTTTTCTCCCGGATATGCCTGAGCCCGCATGCTCGTGCGCGTGCCGCCCGGGTTGATGCTGTTGGAGCGTACTGATGCAACGCTGTCGAGTTCGTCGGCCAGGGTTTGCATCAGGCCTTCGGTAGCAAACTTCGATACCCCGTAAGCTCCCCAATACGCACGGCCCTTGCGCCCCACGCTGCTGGAGGTGAACACCACCGACGCATCCTGGGACAGCTTGAGCAGAGGCAGCAAGGTGCTGGTCAGCATGAACATCGCGCTGACATTGACCTGCATCACCCGCATGAAATTTTCGCCCGACAGCTGCTCGATCGGCGTGCGCGGGCCGATGATCGAGGCGTTGTGCAGCAGACCATCGAGGTGGCCGAACTCCTTTTCGATCATCGCCGCCAGCTCATCGTATTGATGGGGCAGGGCAGTCTCCAGGTTGAACGGGATCACCACCGGCTGAGGCTGGCCGGCAGCTTCGATTTCGTCATACACCTGGGCCAGGTTGGCTTCGGTCTTGCCCAGCAACAGCACGGTGGCGCCATGGGCGGCGTAGGTTTTCGCTGCCGCTGCACCAATCCCGCGGCCGGCGCCAGTGACCAGGATGACCCGGCCTTTGAGCAATTCTGGACGTGCGGAGTAATCAAACATAAATAGCCTCGACAAAATTCAGCGGGGTACAAACACCAGACTTGAAAGCTGTGGAGATCCCATATTCAGATCTCCATTGGCCCTAGCAGCTGCACAGTGCGTTATCCAGCACCTTGCGCAGCTCGAGCGGGTGATCCACCACCACGTCGGCGCCCCAGTGGCGCGGGTTGTCGTCCGGGTGAATGTAGCCGTAGGTCACCGCCGCCGTACGGGTGCCGGCGTCACGGCCAGACTCGATATCGCGCAGGTCATCGCCGACAAACAGCACGCTGGCCGGGTCCAGGTCGAGCATCTTGCAGGCCAGGATCATGGGTTCCGGGTCCGGCTTGCTGTTTTTCACGTGATCCGGGCAGATCAGCAGCGCCGAGCGCTCGGCCAGGCCCAACTGCTGCATGATCGGCTCGGCGAAGCGCAGTGGCTTGTTGGTGACCACGCCCCAGATCAGCTTGGACTTCTCGAGGTCTTCCAGCAGCTCGGCCATGCCGTCGAACAGTTTGCTGTGGACCGCGCAGCCTTTGAGGTAGCGCTCGAGGAATTCCTGGCGCAGTGCTTCAAAACCAGGGGATTCCGGGTCCATGGAGAAGGTCACGGCCACCATCGCCCGCGCGCCGCCGGAGATTTCATCGCGGATGTGCTGAGGGTTGATCGGCGCCAGGCCACGGTCGGCGCGCATGGCCTGGCAGATAGCGATAAAGTCCGGCGCGGTGTCCAGCAAGGTACCGTCCATATCGAAGAGAACCGCTCGCAACTTCACAGGCTCACTCCTCGCGCAGGGTCTGGATCATGTAGTTGACGTCAACGTCGTTGGCCAGCTTGTAGTGTTTGGTCAGCGGGTTGTAGGTCAGGCCGATGATGTCCTTGACGGTCAAGCCGGCCTGACGGCTCCAGGCCCCCAGCTCGGACGGGCGAATGAATTTCTTGAAGTCATGGGTGCCGCGGGGCAGCAGCTTCATGATGTATTCGGCGCCGATGATCGCGAACAGGTAAGCCTTGGGGTTGCGATTGATGGTGGAGAAGAACACTTGGCCGCCTGGCTTGACCATGCGGAAGCAGGCGCGGATCACCGACGAAGGGTCCGGCACGTGTTCCAGCATTTCGAGGCAGGTGACCACATCGAATTGCTCGGGCATTTCTTCCGCCAGGGCTTCGGCGGTGATCTGGCGGTATTCCACGTTCACGCCGGATTCCAGTTGGTGCAGTTGGGCCACGGCCAGGGGGGCTTCGCCCATGTCGATGCCCATCACGGTGGCGCCCCGTTGCGCCATGGCTTCGCTGAGGATGCCGCCGCCGCAGCCCACGTCCAGCACCTTTTTGCCGGCCAGGTTGACGCGTTCGTCAATCCAGTTGACCCGCAGCGGGTTGATGTCGTGCAGGGGCTTGAACTCGCTTTCGCGGTCCCACCAGCGGTGGGCCAGGGCTTCGAATTTGGCGATCTCGGCGTGGTCGACGTTGCTCATGGTGAATCCTCTGAATCTGATAATCGGTTTGCCGGTCCTGAACGGCAAGGTTCAGGACCTGCGTTATTCGGTGTGCCCGCTGATGCGCTGGCCCCAGGCGATCGCCGTGGCGGTCAGTTGCTGTTCATCCATGCGGGTCAATTGCCGGTCGTCGAGCAGTTGCTTGCCGGCGACCCAAAGGTGTTTCACACAATCGCGTCCGGTGGCATATATAAGCTGTGAGACCGGGTCGTAGATCGGTTGTTGCGCCAGCCCCGACAGATCGAAAGCGACGATATCCGCGGCCTTGCCCACCTCCAGTGAGCCGATCTCGGTTTCCAGGCCCATGGCCCGCGCGCCGTTGAGGGTGGCCATGCGCAGGGCGCGGTGGGCGTCGAGGGCGGTGGCAGCACCGGCGACGGCCTTGGCCAACATCGCGGCGGTGCGGGTTTCGCCCAGCAGGTCGAGGTCATTGTTACTGGCGGCGCCGTCGGTCCCGATGGCCACATTGACGCCAGCCTGCCACAGACGTTCAACCGGGCAAAAGCCGCTGGCCAGTTTCAGGTTGGATTCCGGGCAGTGGATGATGCTGGTGTTGCTTTCTACCAGCAATGCCAGGTCATCCTCGCTGATCTGGGTCATGTGAACGGCCTGGAAGCGCGGGCCCAGCAGGCCGAGGCGGCCCAGGCGCGCCAGCGGCCGCTCGCCGGTCTGTTCCACGGCTTGTTGTACCTCGAACGCGGTTTCATGCACATGCATGTGGATCGAGGCATCCAGTTCCTCGGCCATGATCCGGATCTTTTCCAGGTTTTCATCGCACACGGTATAGGGCGCATGGGGACCGAACACGATTTTGATGCGTGGGTGATGCTTGAGGTCGCCGAACAACTCCACGCCCTGGCGAATGGCCTCGTCGGCAGTGCTGGCGCCCGGGATTGGGAAGTCGAGGATCGGGAATGCGATTTGTGCGCGTATGCCGCTGTTGTGTACGCAGTCGCTGGCGACCTTGGGGTAGAAGTACATGTCGGAGAAGCAGGTGATGCCGCCCTTGAGCTGCTCGGCGATGGCCAGGTCGGTGCCGTCGCGCACAAACGCTTCGTCGACCCACTTGGCTTCGGCGGGCCAGATGTGTTTTTCCAGCCAGGTCATCAGGGGCAAGTCGTCGGCCAGCCCGCGAAACAGGCTCATCGCCGCATGGCCGTGGGCATTGACCAGGCCGGGACTGAGCAGCATGCCCGGCAGTTCGCGCACTTCGCGGGCCTCCAGCTTCAACGCTGCCGTTCGTGGCCCGATAAACGCAATGCGCCCGTCGCGGATGCCCAGGCCGTGGTCCTTGAGCACCACGCCGGCGGGTTCGACAGGTACCAGCCAGGTGGGCAGCAGTAAGAGGTCGAGCGGGGCGGCAGTGGTGGTCATCGCAGGCTTCTTCCCGGGCAGCTATATAAAGAAGGGCGAAGTATACCCGAGCGTCCTGACTGGCGGATCGCTATAATCGGCGGCTTTTGTTCATGAGTGCGGAGTAAGGGATGCGCGATCGACTGTTGGCTGCGGAGAGAGTGAAGGCCATCGATTGGCGTGATGGCGCGCTGTACCTGCTCGATCAGCGTGCCTTGCCGTCCCGGGAAAGTTGGGTGGCCTGCGCCACGGTCGACGAGGTCGCCGCGGCCATTCGCGGGATGGTCGTGCGCGGGGCGGCGGCGATCGGCATTGCCGCCGCTTATGGCCTGGTACTCGCCGCCCGTGAACGGATCGCCGAGGGCGGTGACTGGCAGGCGGGCTGGGAGGAAGACTACGCGCTATTGGCCGATAGCCGTCCAACCGCGTCAAACCTGTTCTGGGCGCTGAAGAGCATGCGCGACCGCCTGGACCGTCTCAAGAAGCACGCCGATCCGCTGGCCGCGCTGGAGGCCGAGGCGATCGCGATCCATCAGAGCGACCGCGAAGCCAACCTGACCATGGCCCAGTTAGGGGTGGAGCTGATCCGCAAGCACCAGGGGAACGCCCAGGCGATTCTCACCCATGGCAATGCCGGCGCGCTGGCGACGGGGGGAGTGGGCACGGCCCTCGGCGTGATTCGTGCGGCTTTCCTGGAAGGCATGGTCGAGCAGGTCTATGCCAACGAAACCCGGCCCTGGCTCCAGGGTTCGCGGTTGACGGCATGGGAGCTGGCGGGCGAGGGCATTCCGGTGACCGTCAACGCCGATTCGGCGGGCGCCCATATTCTCAAGACCAAAGGGGTGACCTGGGTGGTCGTCGGCGCCGACTGCATTGCGGCCAATGGCGATGTGATCAGCAAGATCGGCACCTATCAGTTGGCGGTATCCGCCATGCATCATGGCGTGCGCTTCATGGTGGTGGCGCCCAGCTCGACCCTGGATCTGATGATAGCCAGTGGCGATGATGTTGCGCTCGAAGAGCGGGATGCCGATGAGCTGCTGGAGGTGGCCGGACAAAGGTTTGCTGCGGATGTGCAGGCCTACAATCCGGTGTTTGACGTGACCCCGGCCGACCTCATTGACGTGATCGTGACTGAAAAGGGCGTCGTCGAGCGGCCGGACACTGCCAAGCTGGCCAAATTGATGTGCCGCAAGCGGCTGCATTAAGGGGTTGGCGCCGGCGAAGTCGTCATCGCAGGCAAGCCTGCTCCCACATGGAATGTGTTCACAGGTCAAAATGTGGGAGCGGGCTTGCCAGCGATTGGCGTTGAAAGTCAACAAATCCATTGGATCAGCCCCCTGAAAATAGCGCGGGACAGCCTCTGAGCCTCTCTCGTCGCCCTCAAGCCTGTCATCCGTCAACTAACTATGCTCCATGCGCGTCAGGGGGATAGGTGCGTGGCGGCGATTGTGATAACATCCGGCGGTTTCCAGGGTTGCCCCGAGGGGCTGCCTCTAACGTGCAGATCCGTGTCATAACTCGTTGATTTGTCGTAAGTCGTTGTCAGGCACTCGGCCGGCGGCGGCGAGCTTCGTTCGTCCCATATGGATGTGACGAGGTTTCACCCGAAAAAGGAATCAGGCTTCTCATGGGCGAACTGGCCAAAGAAATCCTCCCGGTCAATATCGAAGACGAGCTGAAACAGTCCTACCTCGACTACGCGATGAGCGTGATTGTCGGTCGGGCACTGCCTGATGCGCGCGATGGCTTGAAGCCCGTGCACCGGCGTGTGCTGTTCGCGATGAGCGAGCTGGGTAACGACTGGAACAAGCCGTACAAGAAATCTGCCCGTGTTGTCGGTGACGTGATCGGTAAGTATCACCCTCACGGTGACACTGCGGTGTACGACACCATCGTCCGGATGGCTCAGCCGTTCTCCCTGCGCTACCTGCTGGTAGACGGGCAGGGCAACTTCGGTTCGGTCGACGGCGACAACGCAGCTGCCATGCGATACACCGAAGTGCGCATGACCAAGCTGGCGCACGAACTGCTGGCCGACCTGCATAAAGAAACCGTGGACTGGGTGCCGAACTACGACGGCACCGAAATGATCCCGGCGGTCATGCCGACCAAGATCCCCAACCTGCTCGTCAACGGTTCCAGCGGTATTGCCGTGGGCATGGCGACCAACATCCCGCCGCACAACCTCGGTGAAGTCATCGACGGTTGCCTGGCCCTCATCGACAACCCCGAGCTGACCGTCGATGAGCTGATGCAATACATTCCCGGGCCGGACTTCCCGACCGCCGCGATCATCAACGGTCGTGCCGGTATCATCGAAGCCTACCGGACTGGCCGTGGCCGCATTTACATGCGCGCGCGTTCCACCATCGAAGACATCGACAAGGTCGGTGGTCGTCAGCAAATCGTCATCACCGAACTTCCTTACCAGTTGAACAAGGCTCGCCTGATCGAAAAGATCGCCGAGCTGGTCAAGGAGAAGAAGCTCGAAGGCATCACCGAACTGCGTGACGAGTCCGACAAGGACGGCATGCGTGTCGTGATCGAGCTGCGTCGTGGCGAAGTGCCGGAGGTGATCCTCAACAACCTCTACGCCCAGACCCAACTGCAGAGCGTGTTTGGTATCAACATCGTCGCGCTGATCGATGGCCGTCCACGGATCCTGAACCTCAAGGACTTGCTGGAAGCCTTCGTGCGTCACCGTCGCGAAGTGGTTACCCGCCGCACCGTGTTCGAGCTGCGCAAGGCTCGCGAACGCGGGCACATCTTGGAAGGCCAGGCGGTTGCGCTGTCGAACATCGATCCGGTGATCGCGTTGATCAAGGCATCGCCGACTCCGTCGGAAGCCAAGGAAGCGCTGATCAGCACGCCTTGGGAGTCCAGTGCGGTGATGACCATGGTCGAACGCGCCGGTGCCGACTCGTGCCGTCCGGAAAACCTCGACCCGCAGTACGGCATGCGCGAGGGCAAGTATTTCCTTTCACCGGAACAGGCCCAGGCCATTCTGGAACTGCGCCTGCACCGCCTGACCGGTCTGGAGCACGAGAAGCTGCTGGCCGAGTACCAGGAGATTCTCAACCAGATCGGCGAGCTGATCCGCATCCTCAGCAGCGCCGTGCGCCTGATGGAAGTGATCCGCGAAGAACTGGAAGTGATCCGCGCCGAATACGGCGATGTGCGCCGCACCGAAATCCTCGATGCCCGCCTGGACCTGACCCTGGGTGACATGATCCCGGAAGAAGATCGCGTGGTGACCATCTCCCATGGCGGCTATGCCAAGACCCAGCCATTGGCTGCGTACCAGGCCCAGCGTCGTGGCGGTAAAGGCAAGTCGGCTACTGGCGTGAAGGACGAGGACTACATCGCTCACCTGCTGGTCGCCAACAGCCACACCACGCTGCTGCTGTTCTCCAGCAAGGGCAAGGTGTACTGGCTGAAAACCTACGAAATCCCGGAAGCGTCCCGTGCTGCCCGGGGTCGTCCGCTGGTCAACCTGCTGCCGCTGGATGATGGCGAATACATCACCACCATGCTGCCGGTCGAGGAATACACCGAAGGTCACTACATCTTCATGGCAACCGCCAACGGCACCGTGAAGAAGACCCCGCTGGAATCCTTCAGTCGTCAGCGCAGCGTGGGCCTGATTGCCCTGGAGCTGGATGAAGGCGATGTGTTGATTTCTGCGGCCATCACCGATGGCGAGCGTGAAGTCATGCTGTTCTCCGACGGCGGCAAGGTCACGCGCTTCAAGGAATCCGACGTTCGCGCCATGGGCCGTACCGCCCGTGGTGTGCGCGGCATGCGTCTGCCGGAAGGGCAGAAGCTGATTTCGATGCTGATTCCGGAAGAGGGTAGCCAGATCCTCACCGCGTCGGCGCGTGGTTACGGCAAGCGTACCGCTATCAGCGAGTTCCCGGAGTACAAGCGTGGCGGCCAGGGCGTGATCGCCATGGTCAGCAACGACCGCAATGGCCGCCTGGTTGGCGCAGTGCAGGTGCTTGATGGTGAGGAGATCATGCTGATTTCCGACCAGGGCACTCTGGTGCGTACCCGTGTGGATGAAGTGTCGAGCCTGGGCCGTAACACTCAGGGCGTGACCTTGATCAAGCTGACCAGCGACGAGACCCTGGTGGGTCTGGAGCGGGTTCAGGAACCGTCGGAAGTCGAAGGCGAGGAGCTGGAAGCCGAGGGCTTCGAGGGCGAGGTGATCGCCGCTGGCGATGACAACGTCGACGAGCCAACCCTCGATGCTGCCGCGGACGAAGAAGAACCGCAGGAATAAGCGGGCACGCAGGGGGCGGATGAAGATTCGCCCCCTTGTTGTTTGTCCCTTTTGAAATAACACCTCCTTTGGCTGGACGCGGTCAATGTGGGAGCTGGCTTGCCTGCGATGGCAGCGCCGCGGTATCACTGCACTACCGAGGTGCCCTTATCGCAGGCAAGCCAGCTCCCACAAGGGTTCACTCCAGAGAAAGGTTGTTGCCGAACATGATTGTAGCCCCACCAAATCAAAGTGAGATTGGATGTGAGCAAGAGAGCCTATAACTTCTGTGCCGGTCCCGCGGCGCTTCCTGAAGCAGTCCTGCAGCGCGCGCAGGCTGAACTCCTCGACTGGCATGGAAAAGGCCTCTCCGTGATGGAAATGAGCCATCGCAGCGATGAGTTCGTATCCATTGCCACCAAGGCCGAGCAGGATCTGCGCGACTTGCTGGACATTCCCTCCAACTACAAAGTGTTGTTCCTGCAAGGTGGTGCCAGCCAGCAGTTCGCCCAGATCCCGCTGAACCTGCTGCCCGAAGACGGCACTGCCGACTATATCGACACCGGTATCTGGGGGCAGAAGGCCATTGAAGAGGCCTCCCGTTATGGTCACGTCAACGTCGCGGGTACCGCCAAGCCTTACGATTACTTTGCCATTCCCGGTCAGAACGAGTGGAAGCTGTCGAAGGACGCTGCCTACGTGCACTACGTCGCCAACGAAACCATCGGTGGCCTGGAGTTCGACTGGGTGCCGGAAGTGGGCGACGTCCCGCTGGTGTGCGACATGTCGTCGGACATCCTCTCGCGTCCGATCGATGTGTCGAAATACGGCATGATCTACGCGGGCGCGCAAAAGAACATCGGCCCGAGCGGCATTCTGGTCAATATCATTCGCGAAGACTTGCTGGGCCGCGCCCGTTCGTTGTGCCCGACCATGCTCAACTACAAGGTCGCGGCGGATAACGGCTCGATGTACAACACGCCGCCTGCGTTCGCCTGGTACCTGTCCGGCCTGGTCTTCGAGTGGCTCAAGGAGCAGGGCGGTGTCGCCGCCATGGGCAAGCTGAACGAAGAGAAGAAGCGCGTTCTATACGACTTCATCGACGCCAGCGACCTGTACAGCAACCCGATCAACCTGACCGACCGCTCGTGGATGAACGTGCCGTTCCGCCTGGCGGATGATCGCCTGGACAAGCCCTTCCTGGCCGGTGCCGACGCGCGTGGCCTGCTGAACCTCAAGGGCCACCGTTCGGTGGGTGGCATGCGTGCCTCTATCTACAACGCTGTCGACATTCACGCGATCAACGCGCTGGTTGCCTACATGGCGGAGTTCGAAAAGGAGCACGGCTAATGTCTGAGCAAGAACTCAAAGCCCTGCGTGTGCGCATCGACAGCCTGGACGAGAAAGTCCTTGAGCTGATCAGCGAGCGTGCGCGCTGCGCCCAGGAAGTGGCACGGGTGAAGATGGCCTCTCTGGCTGAAGGCGAAGTGCCGGTGTTTTATCGTCCCGAGCGTGAAGCGCAGGTGCTCAAGCGCGTGATGGAGCGTAACAAGGGCCCATTGGGCAACGAAGAGATGGCGCGGTTGTTCCGTGAAATCATGTCCTCGTGCCTGGCCCTCGAGCAGCCGCTGAAAGTGGCCTACCTCGGCCCCGAGGGGACTTTCACCCAGGCGGCGGCTATGAAGCACTTCGGTCACGCCGTCATCAGCAAGCCGATGGCGGCCATTGATGAAGTGTTCCGTGAAGTGGCGGCCGGTGCGGTGAATTTTGGCGTGGTGCCGGTGGAGAACTCCACCGAGGGTGCCGTCAACCACACGCTGGACAGCTTCCTCGAACACGACATGGTCATTTGTGGTGAAGTCGAGCTGCGTATTCACCACCACTTGCTGGTGGGCGAGAACACCAAGACCGACAGCATCAGTCGCATCTACTCTCACGCCCAGTCCCTGGCTCAGTGCCGCAAGTGGCTGGACGCCCACTACCCGAATGTCGAGCGCGTGGCGGTGTCCAGCAATGCCGAGGCGGCCAAGCGGGTCAAAGGTGAGTGGAACTCGGCGGCCATCGCCGGTGACATGGCTGCGGGCCTGTATGGCCTTACGCGCCTGGCCGACAAGATCGAGGACCGCCCGGACAACTCCACGCGCTTCCTGATGATCGGCAACCAGGAAGTGCCGCCGACCGGCGACGACAAGACCTCGATCATCGTCTCCATGAGCAACAAGCCTGGCGCCCTGCATGAGCTGCTGGTGCCGTTCCATGACAACGGGATTGACCTGACGCGAATCGAGACTCGTCCTTCGCGCAGCGGTAAATGGACTTACGTGTTCTTTATCGACTTCGTTGGCCACCACCGCGATCCGCTGGTTAAAGGTGTGCTGGAGAAAATCAGTCAGGAGGCCGTGGCACTCAAGGTGCTGGGCTCTTACCCGAAAGCGGTTTTGTGAGGCTTTAACATGAGTGGCAACTTCCTCGCCCTGGCTCAGCCGGGCGTGCAACAACTGTCGCCTTACGTTCCGGGCAAGCCTGTGGACGAGCTGGCGCGCGAGTTGAACCTGGACCCTGCGAACATCGTCAAGCTGGCCAGCAATGAAAACCCGTTGGGCCCGAGCCCCAAGGTGCTGGCGGCGATTCGTGAAGAGCTGGCCGAGCTGACCCGTTATCCGGACGGCAACGGCTTTGCCCTCAAGTCTCTGCTGGCGGAAAAGTGCCGGGTCGAGATGAGTCAGGTCACCCTGGGCAACGGTTCGAACGACATTCTGGAACTGGTGGGCCGTGCTTACCTGGCGCCGGGCCTGAACGCGGTGTTCAGTGAGCATGCGTTTGCGGTCTATCCGATTGTGACGCAGGCCGTGGGCGCTGATGCGAAAGTGGTTCCGGCAAAGGACTGGGGTCATGACCTGCCAGCGATGCTGGCCGCCATTGATGCGCAGACCCGTGTGGTGTTCATCGCCAACCCGAACAACCCGACCGGTACCTGGTTCGACGCGCAGGCGCTGGACGACTTCCTGCAGGACGTGCCTGAGCATGTGCTGGTGGTGCTGGATGAGGCCTATATCGAATACGCCGAAGGCAGCGACCTGCCGGATGGTCTCGACTTCCTCGCCGCTTTCCCGAACCTGCTGGTGTCGCGCACTTTCTCCAAGGCCTATGGCTTGGCATCGTTGCGAGTTGGCTATGGCCTGTCCACAGCGGTGGTGGCCGATGTGCTGAACCGTGTGCGCCAGCCGTTCAACGTCAATAGCCTCGCCCTGGCGGCGGCCTGTGCGGCGGTGAAGGATGCCGAGTACCTGGAAGAAGGTCGACGCATCAACGAAGCCGGCATGCTGCAATTGCAGGAAGGCTTCCGTGAGCTGGGCCTGGGCTGGATTCCTTCCAAAGGCAACTTCATTTGCGTCGACCTCGGTCAGGTGGCGGCGCCGGTATTCCAGGGGTTGTTGCGTGAAGGCGTGATCGTGCGCCCCACAGCGAATTACGGTATGCCGAATCATCTGCGTATCACCATCGGTTTGCCGGCTGAGAACAGTCGCTTCCTGGAGGCGCTGGCCAAGGTTCTGGCCCGTGGTTGATGTCACTGCATTGCAACCTGCTGTGCCTATGATCGGTCGCCTGGTGGTGGTCGGTCTGGGGTTGATTGGTGGCTCCTTCGCCAAAGGCCTGCGTGAGAGCGGCGTGTGTGGCGAAGTGGTCGGTGTCGACCTGGACCCGCAATCGCGCAAGTTGGCGGTTGAGTTGGGGGTGGTGGATCGTTGTGAGGCGGATCTGGCGCTCGCGTGCCAGGGCGCTGACGTGATCCAGCTGGCGGTGCCGATCCTGGCCATGGAGAAATTGCTGGCCGTGTTGGCGGGCATGGACTTGGGCCAGGCGATCCTGACGGATGTCGGCAGCGCCAAAGGCAATGTGGTGCGCGCGGCGCAGCAGGCGTTTGGTGGTATGCCGGCGCGCTTCGTACCGGGCCATCCGATTGCCGGCTCCGAGCAGAGCGGGGTGGAGGCGTCGAACGCACAGTTGTTCCGTCGCCATAAAGTCATCCTGACGCCGCTGGCGCAAACCGATCCGTCGGCGCTGGCGGTGGTGGATCGCCTGTGGCGTGAGCTGGGGGCGGATGTTGAGCATATGCAGGTCGAGCGTCACGACGAAGTGCTGGCGGCGACCAGTCATCTGCCGCATCTGCTGGCATTTGGCCTGGTCGACTCCCTGGCCAAGCGCAACGAGAACCTCGAGATTTTCCGTTATGCCGCGGGTGGCTTCCGCGACTTCACGCGGATTGCCGGCAGCGACCCGGTGATGTGGCATGACATCTTTCTGGCCAACCGCGAGGCGGTGTTGCGCACCCTCGACGCCTTCCGCAGCGACCTTGACGTTCTGCGCGACGCGGTCGATGCCGGGGATGGCCATCAATTACTGGGCGTGTTCACCCGCGCGCGGGTGGCGCGCGAACACTTCAGCAAGATCCTGGCGCGCCGGGCTTATATGGAAACTGCAGTGAACGCCGATGATCTGACTTTTCTCGCCAGCCCGGGTGGCCGCTTGAGTGGCCGTATTCGCGTGCCTGGCGACAAGTCGATCTCCCATCGGTCGATCATGCTGGGGTCGTTGGCGGAAGGCGTGACCGAAGTCGAAGGTTTCCTGGAGGGCGAAGATGCCCTGGCGACCTTGCAGGCATTTCGTGACATGGGGGTGGTGATCGAAGGGCCGCACCATGGACGGGTGACCATTCATGGTGTGGGGTTGCATGGCTTGAAGCCGGCGCCGGGGCCGATCTATCTCGGTAACTCGGGCACCTCCATGCGTTTGCTGTCCGGTTTGCTGGCGGCGCAGCGTTTCGACAGTGTGCTGACGGGCGACGTCTCCTTGTCCAAGCGCCCGATGAACCGCGTAGCCAAGCCTCTGCGGGAAATGGGCGCGGTAATCGAGACCGGGCCTGAAGGGCGTCCGCCGCTGACCATTCGCGGTGGTCAATCACTCAAGGGCCTTACCTACGCGTTGCCGATGGCGAGTGCGCAGGTCAAGTCCTGTCTGCTGCTGGCGGGGTTGTATGCCGAGGGTGAAACTTCGGTCACTGAGCCTGCGCCAACCCGGGATCACACCGAACGCATGTTGCGGGGCTTTGGTTATCCGGTGGCCGTCAGCGGTGCGACGGCTTCGGTCGAGCCGGGGCATTCGCTGACGGCGACCCATATTGAAGTGCCAGGAGATATTTCGTCGTCTGCGTTCTTCCTGGTGGCCGCTTCTATTGCCGAGGGTTCCGAGTTGTTGCTGGAGCATGTCGGTATCAATCCGACGCGGACCGGGGTGATCGATATCCTGCGCTTGATGGGAGCTGATATCACGTTGGAAAACCTCCGTGAAGTGGGTGGCGAGCCGGTTGCCGACCTGCGCGTGCGTGCGGCGCCGCTAAAGGGTATCGAGATTCCCGAGGCGCTGGTGCCATTGGCCATCGATGAATTCCCGGTGTTGTTCGTCGCGGCGGCCTGTGCCGAGGGGCGCACTGTTTTGCGCGGGGCTCAAGAACTGCGGGTGAAGGAGTCTGATCGCATCCAGGCCATGGCCGACGGTCTGTCCGTGTTGGGGGTGAAGTGTGAACCGACCCCTGATGGGATTATCATTGACGGTGGCCCGGTGGGCGGCGGTGACGTTCACGCCCAGGGCGATCATCGGATTGCCATGGCGTTCAGCGTCGCCTCCCTGCGTGCGGCCGAGCCGATTCGCATCCATGACTGCGCCAATGTTGCTACGTCTTTTCCGAACTTTCTTACACTGTGTGCCCAAGTCGGCATTCGTGTTGCCCAAGAGGCTCAATTGTGAATATCAAAGCACCGGTGATTACCATCGACGGACCGAGTGGTTCGGGCAAGGGCACGATTGCCGGCATCCTGGCCAAGCGTCTGGGTTGGTGCCTGCTGGATTCCGGCGCGCTGTACCGCCTGCTGGCGTTCGCTGCGCGCAATCATGGCGTCGACCTGACCAACGAAGAGTCCCTGAAGCTGCTGGCCGCGCATCTTGATGTGCAGTTTGTCGGTGCGACAGAGGGGCACCCTCAGCGCATCATTCTGGAAGGGGATGATGTCACCGACGACCTGCGCAATGAGCAAGTGGGCTCCTGGGCTTCCCAGGTGGCGGCATTGCCGGCCGTGCGGGATGCCTTGCTGCAACGTCAGCGTGCCTTTCAGGAGCCGCCGGGCCTGGTGGCCGATGGCCGCGACATGGGCACGGTGGTATTTCCGGACGCGCCGCTGAAGATTTTCCTGACCGCCAGCGCCGAGGAGCGGGCTCGCCGCCGCTACTTGCAGTTGAAGGGCAAGGTCGATGGTGTTAGTCTGTCGAGTCTGCTAGATGAGATACGTGCGCGTGACGAACGTGACACCCAGCGTGCGGTGGCCCCGCTCAAACCGGCGGCCGACGCCATACAGCTGGATTCCACGGAGTTGTCCATCGAGCAGGTGCTGGAACGCATCTTGAGTGAAATCGCCATTCGCGATATTGCCGGGTGACCAAGAAGGCTGCAGGGGACCAGTCATAGTCCTGTGGTGCTTCTTTTAATTGAAACTAACCCACATCGTCTGGGGTGTGGAGATGGGCGTATTCTTCGCCCTTATCAACAGGAATTAAAATGAGCGAAAGCTTTGCGGAACTCTTTGAAGAAAGCCTAAAGACCCTGAACCTTCAGGCAGGCTCCATCATCACCGGTGTTATCGTTGATATCGATTACCAGGCTCGCTGGGTAACCGTTCACGCTGGTCTGAAGTCTGAAGCGCTGATCCCGCTGGAGCAGTTCTACACTGATGCTGGCGAACTGAACATCAACGTCGGTGACGAAGTTCACGTTGCTCTGGACTCGGTTGAAGACGGTTTCGGTGAAACCAAGCTGTCCCGTGAAAAAGCCAAGCGCGCTGAATGCTGGATTGTTCTCGAAGCAGCCTTCGCAGCTGAAGAAGTGGTCAAGGGCGTTATCAACGGTAAGGTTAAAGGCGGCTTCACTGTCGACGTTAACGGCATCCGTGCGTTCCTGCCAGGTTCTTTGGTCGACGTTCGTCCAGTGCGCGACACCACGCACCTGGAAGGCAAAGAACTCGAATTCAAGGTCATCAAGCTCGACCAGAAGCGCAACAACGTTGTCGTTTCCCGTCGCAGCGTCCTGGAAGCAGAGAACTCCGCCGAGCGTGAAGCTCTGCTGGAATCCCTGCAGGAAGGCCAACAAGTCAAAGGTATCGTCAAAAACCTCACCGACTACGGCGCATTCGTCGACCTGGGTGGCGTGGATGGCCTGCTGCACATTACCGACATGGCTTGGAAGCGCATCAAGCATCCTTCCGAAATCGTCAACGTTGGCGACGAGATCGATGTCAAGGTTCTGAAATACGATCGCGAGCGCAACCGTGTTTCCCTAGGCCTGAAGCAACTGGGTGAAGATCCATGGGTCGCTATCAAAGCCCGTTACCCAGAAAGCACTCGCGTGACTGCGCGTGTTACCAACCTGACCGACTACGGCTGCTTCGCTGAGCTGGAAGAGGGCGTTGAAGGTCTGGTACACGTTTCCGAAATGGACTGGACCAACAAGAACATCCACCCTTCGAAAGTCGTACAAGTCGGCGACGAAGTGGAAGTCATGGTTCTGGACATCGACGAAGAGCGTCGTCGTATCTCCCTGGGCATCAAGCAGTGCAAATCCAACCCATGGGAAGATTTCTCTGGCCAGTTCAACAAGGGCGATAAAATCTCCGGCACCATCAAGTCGATCACCGATTTCGGTATCTTCATTGGTCTGGATGGCGGCATCGACGGCCTGGTTCACCTGTCCGACATCTCCTGGAACGAAGTAGGCGAAGAAGCTGTTCGTCGCTTCAAGAAGGGCGACGAGCTGGACACCGTTATCCTGTCGGTTGACCCAGAGCGCGAGCGTATCTCCCTGGGTATCAAGCAACTGGAAAGCGATCCGTTCTCTGAATACGTTCAGGACAACGACAAAGGCGCAATCGTTAAGGGCACTGTGAAAGAAGTTGACGCTAAAGGCGCCATCATCACTCTGGCCGACGATATCGAAGCGACTCTGAAAGCCTCCGAAATCAGCCGTGACCGCGTTGAAGACGCGCGCAACGTGCTGAAAGAAGGCCAGGAAGTAGAAGCCAAGATCATCAGCGTTGACCGCAAGAGCCGCGTAATCCAGCTCTCCATCAAGTCGAAAGACGACGCTGAAGAGAAAGAAGCCATCCAAAGCTTGAAAGACAAGCCTTCGGATAGCATCGCTGCTGGTCCTACCACTCTGGGCGACCTGTTGCGTGCACAAATGGAAAAACAGAACTAAGTTCTGTCAGGCCATAGAAAAAGGGCGACTTCGGTCGCCCTTTTTTGTGCCTGAAATTCGTTGAATCAACAACCGAGAACCAAGGCGTGTAGCTCAGTGTCAGAACTGACTATAGTCTTACCAAAAGCGCGTGCAGCGTAGTTGTTTCAATAAGGATTTGAATGAACAGGCTTATCGTAGTATTCGCAATGGTAATGCTCGCAGGCTGCTCTGCTACCAGCGCCAAGACCCACGCCAAGCGCGGCGTCAGCGGTATCGAGGTCGATTGCTCGGGGCTGGGCAATAACTGGGAGAAATGCGAGAAACGAGCGGCCCGTGAATGCAAGATGCAGGGCTACAAGGTCATCACCCGCTCCAGCGACGCCAAGGACGAGGAGGGCGATTACCTGTTTGGCTGGAACCCCGCGGGCGCAGTGACTCGCACCATGCTGGTGATCTGTAATTGATGGCGGAAAGCGCCTATAGCGGGTTGCCATCTATCCTGCAGATAAGTTGTCGGACGGGCTGTTCAAATTCACCAAGTCATGCTAAAACCTTCGAAGCGCTTTTCCTAGCTGCTTGAAAAAGAAGGGAAAAATATGACGAAGTCGGAGTTGATCGAACGAATTGTCACCCATCAAGGGCTGCTCTCATCCAAGGATGTAGAGCTGGCTATCAAGACCATGCTTGAGCAAATGTCCCAGTGCCTGGCGACGGGTGATCGGATTGAGATCCGTGGTTTTGGGAGTTTTTCGCTGCACTATCGCGCACCGAGGGTGGGGCGGAATCCTAAGACTGGGCAGTCGGTGAGTCTGGATGGGAAGTTTGTGCCTCATTTCAAGCCGGGGAAGGAATTGCGGGATCGGGTGAATGAGGATGAGGAAGAGGGCGTCTGAGTGCGTTTTGGAGCGGGGAAGTTGTATGCGTAGGGTCTGGCAGGCTGTAATCGTGCTATTGATGTTGGTTGTTATGCTGACTGTTTTAGTGTTGTTTCTTGAAAACCAGCAAGTAGTCACGTTATCTTTTTTAGGTTGGAATACCGCTCATTTGCCGGTGGCGCTACCTCTTATAATGGCGCTACTTATCGGGATGGTTATAAGCCCGAGTCTTGGTTTGTTCGTTCGCCTCGTCGGGAGGTCTGGCGCATCAGGTCGGTCAAAATTGTAGTTTATTTGGCTTCGTAATAGGCGATTTCTCATCATCTGTAGAATTGCCCTTCTAGCTTGGCTAAATAGCTATAAGTGAAAATAATTATCATTTGCTGAGGGGGGTATGTCTGTCGGATTGCTGTGTTCATGCTTTGATGTCGCAATCACTCGCCGGCTTCACAATTGTTCCTATATGAGACGCTCCCAGCATCCCGAGATCGTTTTTTATTGAGTGGCATAGAGTTGCCAAATGACTGCCGCCATCCACGAATCTCTCTCCAATCTCCTTGTCAGCAATCGCGTCTCAAAGCTTGTCGGGGCTTGCCGTCTGTCTTGTACAGGATGCCTTGCCTGCAGTGCTTGAGTTCGCACTCTGACTGCCTTGGGCTGCCGTTATCAGATCGGACTGTCTACATCTTTAGAGCGGTAGACCTTTGCAGTAATCAAGCGATAGAGCTAAAAGATTAATCTTTTCAATTGCATGGCCGATAAATGTGCATAGAGATTCGTCGCGTTGCGATTCGAGAGGATGCTGCAAGAGCAGTATGGGCGTCAGACATCAGACATCCCGGGAGAGAGTTTGATTCTGGCTTGTCTTGAGTGAGAAGCGAATGCGGCATACTTGCTAGGCTATACATCCGGAATGGGTGTCATCCATTTTCGGTGATGCGGAGCGTGCGTCCAGCTTCCTGGATGAAATCTCTATTCCAGTGGTTTTGCGAATCTTTCCGGGGCGGAAAAATAGATAGGTTGCTTTCTATCGTCGCGAGCGGTCGTCCCGGGCGACGGGTGCATTCTCAGGCTGGCAATAAGCGCTATGCTATCGAGCCCTGATCACTTATTATTCTGCGCCTGTTAGCATTTTCGTACCAGCCATGAAGGTTTGGCGTGAGCTGTATAGGCATGAGCTGTATATTTGGAGATTTACATGTTTGATCAAACCCAATCCAGTATTGCCAGATTCAAAAGCAAGGAAGCCATCATTGGTATAGTGGGTCTGGGGTATGTTGGCCTCCCGCTGATGTTGCGTTATAACGCTATCGGTTTTCGCGTGTTGGGCATCGATATTGATATTAGTAAAGTTGATATGCTCAATGGTGGTAAAAGTTATATTGAGCATATCCCGAGTGAGAGTGTTGCCAAGGCGCGGGCTTCTGGTTTTGAAGCCACTATTGATTTTCGTCGCGTAAGCGAGTGTGATGCCCTGATCCTTTGCGTGCCGACACCGTTGAATAAATATCGCGAGCCGGATATGAGCTTTGTGATCGATACCACCAACGCGATTAAGCCTTATTTGCGCGCCGGCCAGGTCGTATCTTTGGAGAGTACCACTTACCCCGGTACTACCGAGGAAGAGCTTTTGCCGCGTGTGCAGGAAAATGGCTTGACTGTTGGTGAGGATCTATTTCTTATCTACTCACCTGAGCGTGAAGATCCGGGAAACCCCAATTTCGAGACTCGTACTATTCCGAAAGTGATCGGTGGCCATACTCCGAATTGCCTGCAAGTAGGTATAGCGCTTTACGAACAGGCGATCGATCGAGTCGTTCCGGTGAGTTCAACCAAGGCAGCAGAGCTGACGAAATTGCTGGAAAATATCCACCGTGCAGTCAACATCGGGTTGGTCAACGAAATGAAAGTCGTTGCCGATCGCATGGGTATCGACATCTTTGAGGTGGTCGATGCTGCGGCAACCAAACCTTTTGGTTTCACCGCCTACTACCCTGGTCCGGGTCTCGGCGGGCACTGCATCCCAATCGATCCGTTCTACCTGACCTGGAAAGCTCGTGAGTATGGCCTGCATACTCGCTTCATCGAATTGTCAGGTGAAATCAACACGGCCATGCCGGAGTATGTGGTTGGTAAATTGGTAGACGGACTCAATGAGCGCGGCCGAGCTGTCAAGGGGTGTCGCGTACTAATCTTGGGTATCGCTTACAAAAAGAACGTCGATGACATGCGCGAGTCGCCATCTGTCGAAATTATGGAGTTGCTTGAGGCTAAAGGTGCGCACGTAGCCTACAGCGATCCGCATGTTCCTGACTTTCCGGAAATGCGTGAGCACCACTTCAAGTTGTCCAGTGAGCCGCTAACGGCCGATAACTTGGCTAGCTTCGACGCTGTGGTGTTGGCAACCGATCACGATGGTTTTGACTACGAGCTTATCCAGTCGAGCTCGCAGTTGATTGTCGATAGCCGTGGCAAGTACCGTACGCCTGCGGCCAACATCATCAAAGCCTGATCCAGGAGGGTGTCGCTTAAGTTCTTCAGCGACGCTCCCGCTCAACCGTCTTCCCGAGAACTTCCATGAAACGTTTTGCCCTCATCGGTGCTGCTGGCTATATCGCCCCGCGTCATATGCGTGCCATCAAAGACACCGGCAATGAACTGAGCTGTGCCTATGACATCAATGATTCGGTTGGCATTATCGATAGCCTTTCTCCGCAGAGCGAATTTTTCACCGAATTTGAGCGCTTTTATGATCACGCTTGGAGACTAAAGCGTGACCCGGAACGAGCGCTGGACTTCGTATCTGTCTGCTCGCCCAACTATCTGCATCAATCACATATCACCTCTGCCCTGCGGCTAGGTTGTGATGTGATCTGCGAGAAGCCGCTTGTGCCTACCGCTGCGATGCTGGATGACCTTGTCATTACCGAGCGCGAGACCGGCAAACGCTTGTTCAACATTCTTCAGCTGCGTCATCACCAGGCAATCATCGATCTGAAAAATAAGGTCCAAGGTGGTGTGCAGGACCACAAGCACGAGGTAGAGCTCACCTATGTTACCAGTCGAGGCAAATGGTACATGGAGAGCTGGAAGGGCGATCCGCGCAAATCGTTTGGTGTAGCTACCAACATAGGTGTGCATTTTTACGACATGCTGCACTTCATTTTCGGCAAATTGCAGCGCAATGTTGTTCACTTCGTGAATGAATCAAAGGCAGCCGGGTATCTGGAATACGAAAATGCTCGGGTCCGCTGGTTTCTGTCAATTGATGCCAATGATTTGCCAGACTCGGTAAAAGGCAAGAAGCCTACCTACCGTTCAATCACTTGTGATGGTGCCGAGATCGAGTTTTCCGAAGGTTTTACTGATCTGCATACGGTCAGTTACCAGGCCATCCTCGACGGTAAAGGTTATGGCATCGAAGATGCCCGCCATTGCGTAGAAACCGTGGAGACGATTCGTACTCTTTCCCCTGCTAGCGCGCAGAATGGTGAGGGTCATCCTTTCCTTGCACGGCTGCTGAGCTGAATATGAGTTACTACCAGCATTCAAGTGCCATCGTGGATGACGGTGCTCAAATTGGTGCAGGTTCGCGTGTCTGGCATTTTGTTCATGTTTGTGGCGGCGCGCGTATTGGCACCGGTGTTTCGCTCGGTCAGAACGTATTCATCGGTAACAAGGTTGTTATCGGAGACGACTGCAAGATCCAGAACAATGTGTCGGTCTATGACAACGTCACTCTCGAGAAGGGTGTATTTTGTGGTCCAAGCATGGTTTTCACCAATGTCTACAACCCCCGCTCTCTGGTGGAGCGTAAGGATCAGTATCGCGATACATTGGTGAGAGCGGGAGCCACGCTGGGAGCGAACTGCACCATCGTATGTGGAGTAACCGTCGGCGAGTTTTCATTTGTCGGCGCAGGTGCAGTAATCAATAAAGACGTGCCGGCCTATGCACTGATGGTCGGTGTACCTGCTCGCCAGATCGGTTGGATGAGCGAGTTCGGTGAGCAGTTGGACTTGCCTCTCGAGGGCGAGGCAAGTACACGTTGCATTCATACGGGTGTGCAATATGTCCTTAAGGGCAAAGTATTGAGCAAGGAAGACGGCCAATGATTGAGTTCATCGACTTGAAGGCGCAGCAAACACTGATTCGCAAGGAAATCGATGCTTCGATTGCGCGTGTGCTAGAGCACGGCCAGTATATCCTAGGCCCGGAAGTGGCTGAGTTGGAGGAGAAGCTGGCTGCCTTTGTCGAGGCCAAGTACTGCATCACCGTTGCCAACGGCACAGATGCTTTGCAGATCGCACAAATGGCATTGGGGGTCGGTCCTGGTGATGAAGTAATCACACCTGGATTTACCTATATTGCAACGGCTGAAACCGTCGCTCTATTAGGCGCCAAGCCTGTCTATGTAGATGTCGATCCACGTACTTACAATCTAGACCCGCTCCTGCTTGAAGCGGCAATTACTCCGCGCACGAAAGCGATCATTCCAGTCTCTCTATATGGTCAGTGTGCCGATTACGATGCAATCAATGCAATCGCTGCGAAATACGGTATTCCGGTCATTGAAGACGCCGCGCAGAGTTTCGGCGCGACCTACAAAGGTAAGCGCTCCTGCAACCTGACGACGGTCTCATGCACTAGCTTCTTTCCTAGTAAACCGCTTGGTTGTTATGGGGATGGCGGCGCGATCTTCACCAATGACGAAGAACTGGCAAAGGTCATGCGCCAGATCTCGAGACACGGTCAGGATCGGCGCTATCACCACATTCGTGTGGGTGTGAACAGCCGCCTGGATACCTTGCAAGCCGCGATTCTCCTACCCAAGCTCGGGATTTTTGAGCGCGAACTTGAGCAGCGTCATCTGATAGCGCAAACATACGAGCGCCTGTTGGGTGCTGCGGGGTTTGCTGCGCCGTACTTGGAGCCGAACAACTTCAGCGCCTGGGCACAATACACCGTTCAGGTCGATGCTCGCGACGCAGTCCAGCTAAGGTTGAAAGCGGCAGGTGTGCCGACTGCGGTCCATTACCCAATACCTTTGAATAAACAGCCTGCCGTAGCAGATGTTACGGCATCCCTGCCAGTTGGGGACGCTGTCGCTGAGCGGGTCATGAGTTTGCCTATGCATCCTTATATGACAGTTACGGATCAAGAAAAAATCGTTGACGCGTTGAGCTGATGATAATGCAGGTTTTGCATGCATTGTCTCGTCGAATTAAGCCGAAGAGCTCGTTCGCCAAGAGCGTCCTAACGTTGATGACGGGCACCGGGCTAGCGCAGATAGTGCCGATTGCATTGTCGCCGATACTGACAAGGCTCTATTCGCCACAAGACTTCGGCGTTTTTGCCTTGTATGGGTCTATCTGCGCAATCCTGGCTGTGATCGTTACAGGGAAATATGAACTTGCAATCGTTGTCCCCAAGCATGATAGCGAAGCAATCAACCTGGTTGCTGTAACCTTCATATTGAGCTTGACGGTAAGTCTCATCCTGTTAGGCATCGTGTTGGTGTGGGACGCCCAGATCGTTATGTTGCTTGGCCACCCAGAAGTGCAAACGGTGCTGTATTTGGTCCCGTTTGCCACGTTGATCCTGGGTTGCTATTACGCTCTTAACTTCTGGGCTAACCGCCGTTCGCTTTATAAGAGCATGGCAATCAGTAGAGTGGTTCAAAGTGGAGCCAGCGGAGCCATACAACTTGCGGCGGGCTTCTCCAAAATTGGTCTGCTGGGTTTGATTTTTGGACAAATTGTCGGACAGGCACTGTCTACTCTGTTTTTGGTGAGGTCGTTGTACGGTGCGGAGCGCAGTCTGTTTCGGCGTATTAGCATCAAACGGATGCTCTACGTGGTGCGCAGGCACATCGGCTACCCGAAGTATATGGTTCCGGGACAAGCGATGAGCGTGGGGGCGACTGAAATGCCACTTTTGCTCTTGACGGTTTTCTTTGGTGCGGGTGTTGCGGGGTTCTACTCGCTCGCTCAACGGGTCATGGCAGCTCCATTGAGCTTAGTCGCAAACGCGATCGGTGATGTCTACCGGCAAAGGGCGGCGGAGCAATATGCTCGTAATGGTGAGTGCCTGGCTATCTTCGTCGGTTCACTCAAGCGACTCGTACTGCTTGCCTTTCTACCTATGTTGCCGGTGCTAGCGTTTGGTCCCTGGCTATTCGCGTTTGTATTTGGTGATAGCTGGCGAGCCGCGGGTGAGGTCGCGTCGGTGTTGTCTGTGTTGATATTTTTCCAGACGCTGTCGTCGCCATTGAGTAGCACAATTTTACTGCCTGGATGGCTACACCTGGATTCGTTATGGCAATTGACACGGTTGTGCATTGCGGGATTGGTGTTTTACATATGCGACAGGGCTGGAGTTGGCTATAAAGTAGCGATTATCGCCCATGTCTGTGCATTTTCGTGTCTCTATTTGCTGCATTCCTATTTTCAGTACAGGGCTGCGCGTGGAACCGCACGGTCGCAAACAGATAATTTTCTATAAATGCTCGCCGTATTATTGGAATGAGCATTTTGGACTTGGCTTGATGAAGGGAAATATTTTTTATGAAAAAGCACATAATTTTTTACGTACTCCTTTTGTCCCTGGCGGCGTGCGGGAAACCAGTCGTCAAACCAGTCGCCAAAGCAGTGGATGGAGATAAAATACTTTCTAAGGTCGTTGTAGGTATTGATCACGATTATCCTGGCCGGGGTCTCCCAGACTATCCTTCTGAAGACGCAGCAGACGTTCCGAAAAGCTATGCGTTGATTCTTTTAGGGGCAGTGGAAGAGGCAAGGATCAACAAACGGCAAAGCATCAATGAACTTGGTCAAAAAGCCGGCAAGTGGCTCATTGAGAACTCAGATGCTAACGGCGATGGTGTTATTGGCTGGGGTGTGCCAGTGGCGTGGGATGCTTACGGGGACGGTTCTGTCAATCCGGGAAATACGGAATATGCTATCTCTACCGCGATTGTCGTGGACGCGCTATTGGGATGGGAAACCTATGTCAATAAAGAACGGAAAGAAGAAATTCATACGCTGATTGAGAAAGCTCTGCAACCTTACCTGTCGACCAGTATGCGAACCCCTGCTGGAATGCTGCCTTATTCTCTACTAGTGCAAGATAGAAAGTATGACACGTTCAACTCCGCCGTTTATCTCGCAGGGCAAATGCAGCGATACGCGAAAGTCACCGGGCGCCCAGATTTAAAGGATGAGTTGAGTTTCGCGGCAGATACGACAATGGCCGCGCTCATCCAAAATAGAAAAATCTCACCTAGAAGTGGCTCGTGGTATTGGAATTACTCAATTCAAGAAGATAACCCTAATGATTTGCCACACGCGGGTTATATTATAGAGGGTGTGCTGACGTACATTGAAAACAATGGCCGTCTGTCATCCAGCTTCGACAACGATAAGGTGTTTGGTCATCTCATGGATTTTTTTGGTGATGATGGAAATCTACGTGGTTGGCCAGCATTCCGTCCGGAAATTACAACCCCGGCGCGGTTGTACGATTTGAGTATTGCTGCGCAACTGATGTGCCGTTTCAAAGACCCTATTTCTGGGAACCTATTTTTGGGAGAGGTTGAACGCTATGCTTCCTCCTCGGGTGGCTATCTTAAGTATCCAGTTGGTATGCAAGACAATAAGCGAATTGCTGAGTATGAAGCTTATCTTTATCGGGCGCTGATTGCATGCGGGTTCAAAACTGATGAAAAGTAGCAGGCTCGTAATCCTCTTTCTCTTGGTGGTCGTTGTTATAGGCGCGGGTGCCGTTGGATACAAGCGATCTAAAGATGAAGCAGATTTGAGTAGTATTTCAAATTGGGATGTTTCGCGCTATCACTCGCCAAGAAGCGCTGTTATCTCAGTACCGAGTCCAGTTGGTTTTTCCAGAGTTCCCCTAACGTGGTTTGGTGGTTTGAGCGAGTCGCTGGGTGAGCTTTATGTGAATGAATATTATGTATCAAAGTTCGTTGCGCCAGGGTTAGAAATATTATTTCCGTTTTCTGGTGTTCCTGTAGATCTCCAGATTATTAACGGTCAGTACAACTTTGCTTTTCGGAAGGTGTTTGGTGGTCAGCTTTATTGGTTGACCTACGATAAAGCAGGCCAATTATTAAAGGAGCAACCGATCATCTTCGATGATGTGGATTTCCCTATATTTCGTGCATCCGTAGTAGGTGAGGGGCACTTGTACTGGGTGTTGTACGATAATAAAAAAAGAAAGAATTTTTTGATGGGTGTTGATCAGGCTGTCACAGGTTCTGGTTTGATGATCGAGCTTCCGACTTTTTACCCCCCTGCGGGTGGGACCTATGAAATGGAGCCGCCTATCTTTATAGTAGGTGATGCTAAACACGGATTTGAGCTGATTGCAGGCGCTCTGCATGCAAAGATTAAAGACGGCAAAGTCGAGTCGCAACGGCTCTCGTACTGTGAGACAGTCGTGGAGGCTATTTTTACCAAAGAGGGTCCGGTTGTACTGTGTCGTACTCCGGAAACCGATAGAAGTTCTTATTTAATGAGTGCAGTCGGTCAAGGCGAGCCGAAGCGTTTTGATATGGCAGCGGGTATTCCTTGGGATCTTCACTACTCACAAGTTGATGGCACTGTTACAGTAAAACGAGCACAGTCAAAGAAAGATATTTTGGCAATGTTTTTACGAGACATGCGTCATGGTCAACAGAGCGGTGTACTCGAATTCGGAGTGAATAATATAGAAGGGCGAGTTCCTTGGTCCCAAATCTATTATCTGAACGGTTTGATGGATGTGCTTTTGTTGTCCGAACTCAATTCGGACGCTCACGGCATCTTCGAGGCGCTGACGAATGATCTGGTAAGCAGGATTGTTCTAGAAATGCGCTCTTTGGATGATTTGCTTGACTCAAATCAGGGGTTCTACACCAAAGGGTTCACCCATGACAGGTCTCCAGCTCTTTTTGCTGTTCAAACCAGTCGATTGTTGTTATTGCTTGATAGGTACGCTGAAGACTTCCCTAAAGCCCCGCGTTTAAGAAATACAGAAAAGCTGCGGAGCATGGTCGCGACTTTAAAGGGACATATTGATCAACTGGCGCATGAGGGCGAGGACCCCGCCTGGATGAAATCAGGCAGTGCTCATCTGAGGTGGCCTAAGTGCAGCGCATTCTATTTCGATGGTATGGCGGTGCCGTTTAATCATCAGAATGAATGGGCGTATTCATTATTTAATTCGGCTCGCGTCCGAGGTGAAAGCAGTAGCTCTCCTGATCTCAACGATCAGCGCGATATTATCGAGTTCTTCCTTCATCGATTGAGCACTAACGGAAAGTTTCCCTCGGTAGACAATTGGTATTACTGGTATGGTCATGCTTATGATGGTTGGACTGACGCAGAAATGCGCTCATGTAATATGCCATCCTACCCAGGTGATCATGGTTTAGCTTGGATCTCTTTCAGGACGATTGACTTTATGTCAGTCATGTCTTCACTTGATTTCATTAAAGATTTGGATGGTAAGCGACTCACGGAAAGTGGGGTTGAGGTCGTCAAGCGCGGAGATGTTTTCCCTTTTGCATCACGGTCGCTGTTGGCGGTTGGTAAAACGCCGCAGATAGAGATTTCAGTATTGGAGCGGTATTACAGAGTGACCGCTCCATGGGAGATTGCCAACGCGCCTTGGGCGCTGGTAATGGGTTTTGATGTTAGTAACAATCTTCGATCGCCAAAATAAATAATAGAGATGGCTGATATGATAGATGCTGCCCAAGATATTAATAGGCGTGGGAAATGGGAATTTATTTTAAGTAAAGAGCTTTGGGGGGGCGTAGCCATGTCTGCCCCTTTTTACTCAGAGTTTTTCTCATGGCGTTGGGCAGCACTGTTAATTGCACCATTGCTACTTTTGACTTGCGTAAGTGGTGAAAGAATAAAAGCACCCTCCATTGCGGTGTTGCCTATGCTGTGTTTGTTGCTGCTTCATTTGGTTGCATTGGGCGTCAGTGATACCGCATTTGCATCCATAGTTATGAAGGATCTTGTCATTGCATCAACTCTTCTTCTTGTCTATTTTTTGATAAATGGGGACATATCCTACGGGTTTTTTTTGGCATTACTGCCGCTTGCTTTGTTTACTGCTGTATTAGGGTTAGTGAAAGCTGCGCTTTTGGATCGAGGCTATATACTTTGGTTTATTGCTGATAATTGCTCTTTCTATCCAGCAGGTTCTGCCTTGTGTATTAACTATAATAATCTAGGGTTAATATGGTTGGTCGCGGCGCTTGGTTGTTTAAGGCTTCGCATCTGGTGCACTATGGCGTTTTTAATAGCGGCGGGCGTCTTATCGAGTTCTCGTCGTTTCGTCGTACTTACCTTTTTTCTCCCTGTTGTGTGGTTATTCCTCGAAGGGCGTTCAGCGGTTGCCAAGATCATGTTTTCAGTGATTTTTTCCGCTGTCTTGGTTTATGTGGTCGCGGACCCAATTTCGTTTGATCGTTATAGAGTAGGTGGTGAGCCATTCAGGGTTTTGGCGTTTGAATTAAGTAATTTCGATTCTGAAACTTTTGAGCCTGCAGAGGCTTTTAAAAGTGACATTGTCACGGCTACCGTAAATCGTTCAGCGCCAATGCTCATGCTTGACACTATGGCAGATGGTACGCTTGGTACACAATCTCGCACGGCTTTCTGGAAGCTCGGTGCTTCTATGCTAAGCTGGTTTCCGCAAGGTTGGAGTTATCATAAAATTTTTTCGTGCACTTTTTCATCTTGCTCAGAGTTTCATTATCCACATATGTCTGTTATGGCTGAGTGGATTGTTGGAGGCGTAATTTTCGGTCTTGTCGCTATTGCCTTCTATGTTTGGCCCTTCCTGTTGGTATTGCGTACCGGACGTGTTTTACCAATCGCCCTATTTTTGGTGACGCTCCCTTATTCTTTGATATCTGGAGACACGGTCTTTTCTTTACCAATGTGTATTGCTGGCATGCTTGTAGCGCTCAGTTCTGTGCAAAAAACTGCATGGAGAGTATCGTAATGCGCCGCGCTATTATCCTAATCTATCATCTAAAAGGCAGATGAAAATCTAACATAGCATGAAAAAAATCTTGCATTTGACTCATACGGACATTGAGTTCGACTCTCGAATTCTCAAGGAAATGGGCGCTATTGCCGCTGCTGGATATGCGGTGAGTGGGATAGGGGTCGTGCTTGACGAAGGCGCGCAAAAATCAGTAGTACCATTCGAAGCACACATTGAGGCGCTTACGCTGCGTGCACGCAAGCTGACTTTCCTGCCCAGGACATTGAGGCATATTGCGACGCTTTTTGAGTTGGTGGTAAAAATGCTGCCGCGTGCAATTCGACAGCGTCCCGACATCGTTCATTGTCACGATACGTTGGCGTTGCCATTGGGCGTTATTGTAAAGTTGTTTACAGGCGCCAAGCTTGTGTATGACGCTCATGAGCTTGAGTCCAATCGAAATGGCCTGACCCGGCTCCAGGGCACCTTGACCCTGCGCACTGAAAAGCTATTGTGGCGCTTCGTCGACGCCTTGATTGTGGTCAGTCCTTCGATTCAGAAATGGTATCGAGAGGCGATCGGGCCAAAGTACTCTGCGGTCATTCTTAATTCGCCGTTGTTCTCTGAGACAGCAGTGCAGGAGAGCGACTACCTCAGGAATAAGTTCCAGATTCCCGCCCAAAGCAAGATTTTTATCTACGTGGGGATCTTGGGGCACGGGCGTGGTATTGATCTGCTTTGTGAGGCTTTCAAGCATTCCGATATTCAGTCGCACATTGTATTCCTGGGGTATGGTGAATTGAGCGATGAGCTCAAGCGCTTGGCTGCTGAGCATTCGAACGTGCATGTTCACGACGCGGTACCGCACTCGCAGGTCGTCCCGATCGCGCAATCTGCTGATTTTGGTTTGTGTCTGGTGCAGAATGTTTCACTGAGCGATTACTACTGCTTGCCGAATAAGCTTTTCGAATACTGCTTCGCCGGTGTACCGGTGCTGGCTTCGGATTTTCCTGACATTCGCGCAGTGCTGTCGGAGTACGGTATAGGCGAGTGCTGTAACCTTGCCTCTGATGACGTCCTTCGGGCCATCCGTGAGCTTGAACGATCGGGGAAAACCTATAATTTTTCGAATTTGACATCGCTCAGCTGGCAAGCGCAGGAGCAAAAATTGCTCGGCCTTTACCAGCAGTGCCTGTCATCTGAAAACACTTACATTCCTGATTGACCTGAAACGCGACGCGAGTGTTTTGCATCGGTCCTTACTGCTGCTGATAGGGTTTCAGCCTTGGAAATGGCTTGCTCAGGCCGAGGGGCACTAGCGTCGACTGGCAGGTTAGGTCAAGCAGGCAATAACCCACTGAGTCATCGTGGGACAATTAATTAATACGGGCTATGCTATGTGTGGGATTTTTGGGGTTATTGCGGAGAGCAAGGTCAGTAAAGAAGGCCTGATTACATTGGCGTTGCATGCCAGGCAGCGTGGTCGCGATTCCAGCGGTCTCATTTACGCTGACGCGTCGGATTATCAGGTCAAGCGGGCCGACTATGACATAAAGAAACTGCTGTCGGAAGTCAAACCGTTCGACGCGCCTTTTGTACTGGGTCATAGCCGTCTGATCACAAATGGCCTCTCCGATAACCAACCCGTTGTTCGGGGTGGGATTTGTGTCATTCACAACGGCATCATCGTGAATGATGCTGACGTCTGGCAACAGATCAAACCTCAGCGCACGCTTGAAATCGATAGTGAGGTCATTGCTGCAATTACTGAGCAACACCTCGAAGAAAATAACGATAGTCTGGACGGTCTGGCCGAGAAGATACTTTCTCTCTGTGTCGGTGTCATTGCGTGTGCGATCGTTGTTCCTCGACTCGGTAAAGCGCTTTTGTTTTCCAACAACGGCAGCCTTTATATCGGCGCATCTAAGGACGGAGTGTGTTTTTCTTCGGAGATGTTCCCTCTGACGCAGATTGGGTGCATAGACATTCGCCAAATCAGAGAAACAGGTGTAGTGCTGGACTTACCGGCGGCAGACAAGATCGCGATCAACGATCGCAATCAGCGTGTGCATAACTTGATTCCTCCGTTCCAGTTTATTACGTCGGAAGAAAACCTTCTCCAATACCCCAAGCCTAATTTGCGCCGTTGCACACGCTGTATTCTGCCCGAGACGATGCCTTTTATTGAGTTTGATTCGGAGGGCGTGTGTAACTATTGTCACAACTACACGCCGCGTAACGTACCCAAGCCCAAGGAAGAACTATTCAACCTTGTGGAGTCCTATCGTCGTGCGGGTGCGACAGATTGCATCGTGCCTTTCTCTGGCGGGCGAGACAGCTGCTATGGCCTGCACCTGATTGTCAAAGAATTGAAGATGAATGCGGTGACCTACACCTATGACTGGGGGATGGTGACTGATCTTGGGCGGCGTAACATCAGTCGTATGAGTGCCGAATTGGGCGTAGAAAACATTATCATTGCTGATGATATTGCCAAAAAACGCAAAAATATTGCGGTCAACCTTGCTGCGTGGCTCAAGGCCCCTCACCTGGGGATGATTAGTATCTTGACCGCCGGCGATAAGCACTTCTTCCGCCACATTGAAACAGTTAAGCAGCAAACGGGTGTGGGCTTGAACTTGTGGGGTGTCAACCCACTTGAAGTGACTCACTTCAAGGCCGGCTTTCTCGGTGTTCCTCCTGCATTTGAAGAAAAGCGTGTTTACATGCACGGTTGGCGCAAGCAGATGGAGTATCAAAGCTTGCGTTTCAAAGCCATGCTCAAGAGCCCAGGTTATTTCAACAGTTCGCTGTGGGATACGTTATCTGGCGAGTACTACCGCAGCTTCACTGAGAAGAAAGACTACTACCATATCTTCGACTACTGGCGTTGGGATGAGAAGGTCATCGATGACACTCTGATCAATGACTATGGCTGGGAAACTGCTATTGATACCAGCACCACATGGCGTATTGGGGATGGTACGGCCGGCCTCTATAACTACATTTATTACCTCGTCGCAGGTTTCTCTGAGCATGATACGTTCCGTAGTAATCAGGTTCGCGAAGGCGAAATGACTCGCGAGCGTGCGCTTGAATTGGTAGGAGTGGAAAATCGACCGCGCTACCAGAATATTCGCTGGTACCTCGATGCGCTGGGGATGGATTTCACCGAGGTCATCAAAACAGTCAACTCGATCCCCCGGTTATATAGAGATTGAGTGGGCGTGTTGAAGCAATGAACAAGACAATTTGGTACGTAACGAAGTACTTTTCACCCAAGACGGCAACCAGCCCAGGAGGGCGTGGTTGGTTTCTGGTGGACGAGATGAAGCGGGCTGGGCATCCGGTCGTGGTCATTACATCGGATTCCAACAATCTCGTTGACGTACCTGTTTTGCACAAGCGGGTTACGGTGGTAGATGCCGACGGGGTGAAGATAGTCTGGCTCAGGACAATGAAGTACTCCGTTGCCAAGTCGCTTCGCCGAATCGTGAGCTGGTTCCACTTTGAGTGGAATCTGTTCAGGCTGAACAAGGCAAACCTTGAGCGGCCGGATGTGATTATCGTCTCCAGCCTGTCGCTGCTCACGATTATCAATGGTCTGTTATTACGGTCCAGGTATAAATGCCGCTTGGTGTTTGAGGTGCGCGATATCTGGCCGTTGACGATCGTTGAGGAGGGAGGCTTCAGCAACCGGAATATCTTTGTCCAAGGGTTGGCTTGGTTGGAGCGAATCGCCTACAGAAAGTCCGATGCGATTGTCGGCACCATGCCAAACCTGCGTGAGCATGTCAGGGCCGAAACCGGTTTGGATCGTCCTGTATTCTGCGTTCCTATGGGCGTTGCTGAGGATCATCTTATTGAGGCCCCAGCGCTTGCGCCCGAATATGTTGAACGTTACCTGTCGAGTGAAAAGTTCAAGGTCGTCCACGCTGGCACCATTGGCATCACCAATGCCTTGGACGTTTTCTTCGAGGCCGCGCAGACCATGTGTGATGACGTGGATGTCGAGTTTGTGATCGTGGGTGATGGAGCTCTCAAGGAAAGCTATCAGAACCTGTACGGTCATCTTCCAAACCTAGTGTTCGCGGAAAAAGTGTCTCGCAACCAAGTCCAATCTGTGCTGGTTAAGGGGAGCGTTTTGTATTTCTCTGTCCATGATTCGAAGGTGTGGGACTACGGGCAGTCGCTGAACAAAGTCATTGATTACATGTTGGCGGCTAAACCCATTATTGCCTCCTACAATGGTTACCCCTCGATGATCGACGAATCTGGCTGTGGAGTGTTTGTTCCTGCGGCGGATGTTGATGCGCTGGTCGCGGCGGTTCGGGACATGAAATCAAAGAGTGTTGAAGAGCGCTCGGCGATGGGCGAGCGGGGTCGTCAATGGCTATTGGAAAACAGGCGTTATTCCAAATTGGCCCAGGATTACCTGTCGATACTGTTTTAAGGTGGTATGAAATTGAAGCGGGTGATTGATTTTGTGCTTGCACTGATAGGCTTGATTGCACTGGCTCCCATCATTGTCGGTGTTGCATGGGCAATCAGGAAGAAACTGGGCTCCCCAGTCATTTTTTCCCAAGTTCGCCCTGGGTTGAACGGCAAGCCGTTCAGAATGGTCAAGTTTCGCACTATGAGGGATGCATTCGATGCAAAGGGGCAGCCGTTACCGGATTCCGAACGAATGACCTCATTCGGCAACTTACTGCGTTCCAGCAGCCTGGACGAGTTGCCGGAGCTGTGGAATGTGCTCAAGGGCGATATGAGTCTTGTCGGCCCGCGCCCGCTGCTCATGGAGTACTTGCCTCTCTATAATGCCGAACAGTACCGTCGACACGAAGTCCGACCGGGTATCAGCGGCTGGGCGCAAGTCAACGGGCGCAATGCGCTGAGCTGGGATGAGAAGTTCAAATTGGACGTCTGGTATGTCGATAATCGCTCAGTCTGGCTGGATTTCAAGGTAATTTGCCTGACGCTTAAAAAGGTTCTGGTTCGCGACGGTATCAATGCCGAAGGCGAGGCAACCATGTCGAAGTTCACGGGTAACCCGTCGTGAAACGTTTAGCGATTCTAGGTGCCAGTGGGCACGGTAAGGTTGTAGCAGATACCGCCGAGTGTTGTGGCTGGCAGACTATTGAATTTTTCGATGATGCCTGGCCCAAGCTTCAACACAACGGTCCGTGGGCGGTTGTCGGAAATACCGCTGCACTGCGCGAGTGTCTTGATAGGTTTGACGGTGTTATCGTCGCTATAGGCGATAACGCTGTACGTTACAGTAAGTTGCTTGAGCTTCAGGCCGCGGGTGCTCACCTTTGCAGCCTGGTGCACCCTGCGGCGACTGTCAGTCGTCATGCGGTGCTCGAGAAGGGCTCCGTGGTGTTCGCCCAAGCGGTAATTAACGTGGGTGTGCGGATCGGTCTGGGGAGTGTTCTGAACACTGGCTGTAGTGTGGACCATGACTGCGTATTGGGTGCTGCAGTGCACGTCAGCCCTGGAGCCCGGTTGGCGGGTGGTGTCTGCGTTGGCGATTTGAGCTGGGTGGGTATCGGTGCTAGTGTTCGCCAATTGATACGAATTGGTGCACGGGTGGTTGTCGGAGCGGGTGCTGCGGTGACGACTGACGTGGCTGACGCGCTGACAGTCGTCGGCGTCCCTGCGCGTGTCTTGGTCAGCAAGCAGCTTCGGTAGACCTGATCTGTTGCGTCGGCTGAGTGCACCGGCTAATAAATTGTACGGTACTGTCCATTTTCCGGGCCTCACGTTTTTATTTCATTATTGCAGTGGGTGGCGGCGAGTTAGCCATCGGCGCTTTTATTCCTTTGTGAAGAGCCTTAATTTGTGTTGAATACTCCTTTTTCTCCATGGCCCTCCTTTACCGAGGAAGAAGCCGATGCCGTGCGTAATGTCATTCTTTCCAACAAGGTCAATTATTGGACGGGGCAAGAGTGTCGCGAGTTTGAACGTGAGTTTGCCGCTTGGGTAGGTACTGAGTACGCCGTTTCACTTGCCAATGGAACGGTCGCTTTGGATCTTGCGCTCAAGGCCTTGGAAATTGGTGCCGGCGATGAGGTTGTGGTGACTCCGCGAACTTTTCTTGCCTCTGTCTCATCCATTGTCAATGCCGGTGCTGTACCGATATTTGCTGAGGTCGATCGCGACTCGCAGAATATTACTGCTGACACTATTCGTGCGGTACTAAGCCCCCGTACAAAAGCGGTGATTTGTGTACACCTCGCCGGATGGCCGTGTGATATGGATCCCATCATGGAGCTGGCTGATAAGCATGGCCTTAAGGTAATTGAGGATTGTGCCCAGGCCCATGGTGCCATGTATAAAGGCCGTATGGTTGGTTCGATCGGTCACGTAAGCGCCTGGTCGTTCTGCCAGGACAAGATAATGACGACGGGTGGTGAAGGCGGAATGGTCACCACCAATGATAGAGCGCTATGGTCGCGAATGTGGTCGTTCAAAGACCATGGTAAAAGCTGGGAGGCCGTATACGAACGACAGCACGCTCCTGGTTTCCGTTGGTTGCACGAGAGCTTCGGCACCAATTGGCGTATGTTGGAAGTACAGGCCGCCATTGGCCGTATCCAGTTGAGACGGATGACCAGTTGGCAAGCTGACCGTTTGGCTAATGCCGAGAGGGTCTGGGCAGTTGCAGGCGAGTTCCCTGCACTGCGAGTTCCTTGCATACCGCAGGATGTTCTGCACGCAGCCTACAAAGCCTACGTTTTTGTTGAGCCGGCTTTCTTGAAAGCGGGATGGAGCAGGGATCGCATTCTCAAGGAGATCTTCGAGAGTGGTGTGCCTGCCTTCTCGGGTTCCTGTTCCGAGGTGTATTTGGAGAAAGCATTCGATGGAACCGATTGGCGACCGTCGAAGCCATTACCCGTGGCCAAGGAACTGGGCGAGACCAGTTTAATGTTTCTGGTGCACCCGACGCTCACTAAGCGAGACATGGACAAGACTTGCACCGTATTGCGAGAAGTGATGGCGCAGGCCCACAACATTGACAGTTTCTAGCACCCAGCAAACGACGTATTACTTTATATAGCCTCAGATCCGCGGGAAGCGGAGGCAGGACCCCTACTGATGATGGATAAATTAAGAGCAGGCCTTCTGGGACTGCCACGGCGCTACAAACGCGCACTGCAGATCGTGGTCGATTTGCTGCTGGTGTGGTTGGCGCTTTGGATGTCATTCATTGTGCGCTTGGGGGTCGATGACCCGGGTAGGCCGATGTTCGACCACCCATGGTTGTTCCTCGCCGCCCCCATGATTGCAATACCGATCTTTATCCGCTTCGGAATGTATCGGGCGGTAATGCGTTACTTTGGCAATGATGCCCTTATGGTCATCTTTAAAGCGGTAGGCTTGTCATCGTTGTTGTTGGCGCTAACGGTCTATTGGTACAGCAACCATGCAAGCCTGGTACCCCGGTCAATCATCTTCAACTATTGGTGGTTGAGCATGGTGATGCTTGGTGGGTTGCGTGTGCTGATGCGCCATTATTTCATGCGAGATTGGTTCTCAGCAGTGCAGCACGTGCCGTTTGCCAATCCCTCGGATGGATTACCACGTGTCGCCATCTATGGTGCCGGCGCTGCCGGAAATCAGCTGTTGGCAGCGTTACGCATGGGCCGCACAATGCGTCCGGTGGCATTTATCGATGACGATCCTGATATTGCCGGCCGTGTAATTTCTGGCTTACACGTCTATAAGTCGCACAGTATTCAGCGAATGATCGATGAGTTAGGCGCCCAGGAAGTGCTCATGGCGATTCCGTCTTCGACTCGTACGCGCCGACGCGAGATCTTGAGCTATCTGGAGGGTTTCCCGGTGCACGTTCGAAGCGTGCCGGGTCTCATGGATCTGGCCGGTGGGCGGGTCAAGGTCGATGATATCCAAGAAGTGGATATTGCTGACTTGCTGGGTCGAGATGCGGTGCCACCGCAGGAAGGATTGCTCGAACGCTGTGTAACGGGCAAGGTAGTGATGGTTACCGGTGCGGGCGGTTCCATCGGCTCTGAGCTCTGCCGGCAGATCATGTGCCTCAGACCCACCACGCTGTTGTTATTCGAGCACAGTGAGTTCAACCTTTACAGCATCCTTAGCGAACTAGAGCAACGCGTTCAGCGAGGGGCTTTAAATGTTGCGTTATTGCCGATACTGGGTTCGGTTCGTGACGCTGCCAAGCTGTTGCATGTCATGTCGACTTGGCGGGTAGATACTATTTATCATGCTGCTGCCTACAAGCATGTGCCGATGGTCGAGCACAACATTGCAGAGGGCGTTCTGAATAACGTCATAGGCACCCTCAATTCAGCTCAGGCTGCTTTGCAGGCGGGTGTGGCCAACTTTGTACTCATCTCGACCGACAAAGCAGTGCGGCCGACCAATGTCATGGGCAGTAGCAAGCGTCTGGCGGAAATGATCCTACAGGCGTTGAGCAGGGAAAATTCAATTGTGCCGTTGCACGGTAAGCCAAACATCTCGCACATCAATTCGACCCGTTTCACCATGGTCCGTTTCGGTAACGTGTTGGGCTCCTCAGGTTCAGTTATTCCATTGTTCCGCCAGCAGATAAAAGCTGGCGGCCCGTTGACGGTGACGCATCCAAAGATTACCCGCTACTTCATGACCATCCCAGAGGCCGCGCAACTAGTCATTCAGGCCGGATCGATGGGGCAGGGTGGGGAGGTTTTCGTACTCGACATGGGCGTGCCCATCAAAATTGTAGAGTTGGCAGAAAAGATGGTTCATCTTTCGGGCTTGAGCATTCGCACCGAACGCAATCCGCTTGGCGACGTCGCAATTGAATTCACCGGTTTGCGTCCGGGTGAGAAACTCTATGAGGAGTTGCTCATTGGTGACAACGTTGAGGCGACCCAGCACCCAATGATCATGAGTGCTAATGAAGATCACTTGTCCTGGGATGTACTCAAGGATCGCCTAGTATTGTTACTGGCGGCTGTATCGGTTGACGACTATGCACGTGTGCGGCAACTTTTGAAGGAGACAGTCAGCGGTTACTCACCGGACGGAGAGATCGTTGATTGGATCTATCAAAAACGACGAATGGATCCTTGAGGTAATACCGGAGGGGTTGAGTTTTACGCCTCATATTCTGTAACCGACACATTTTTGACAGCTCCATACCATCGCCTAAATTTGAGAGGCAGCTTCGGAAAGCTGCTTTTCTCTTATCCATGTCATGGAGCGTCAAATGCAAACCCCATACCTAACCTCCCTAATCTTCGCCTTCCTTACCACTCTCTCCCTCACCACCACCGCAGCACCATCCATCAAACCTGAAGCCCCAACCCCTATCACCGCCCAAATGTCCAAAACCGAGCAATCCGCCAAGGTCAATCTCAACGCCGCCGACGCCGAAACCCTGCGCCGTGACCTTTTCGGCATCGGTGCTGCGAAAGCGTATGCGCCCGGTTAACCCACCTTGCGTGATTTTACGCGGCCTGCTGGCACGAACTTTCGCCTTTATTAGTGGTTGTGTATTATCAAGGCTGGCCGATGCTGCCAGCCGCTCGCTCCGTAAAGGAAAGGTGAAAGCATATTTTTACAAACCACATCGTATCTCTCTTGATGGTCGAGGTTTGGCAGGGCGAGCACCAAAATGCTTCGACTCCAGGAGAAATAATGTCTTCAATCCAGAAAGCCAAACAGATGGCCAAGAGCCTGCGTGCTTCGTTGGAGAAGCGCAATCAGGAAGTGTCGCACTCCGTTGCACTCGAACTGGTGGCACAGCAACTGGGCTATAAGGACTGGAACGTAGCATCAGCGATGCTTCCGGATGAAGATCCTCAACCCGCTGTCACATTCGACAAAGCAATTCCCATATTGCGAATATTTGACGAGACCAAGGCCCGCGAGTTTTATATTGATTTTCTGGGCTTCAGCGTCGAGTTTGAGCACCGATTCGAAGCGGATCTACCGCTGTATTTAGGAATCAATCGAAACGGGTTACAGCTCCACTTGTCCGAACATCATGGTGATGCCAGTCCAGGGTCGACGATATTTGTTCCGATGCAAAATATCGAAATGCTTCGTGATGAGCTACTTGGCAAACAGTACGGATACGGTCGTCCAGATATTGTCCAGCAGGGATGGGGGCAGGTTCTGGAGGTTTATGACCCTTTCGGTAATCGGATAAGATTCTGCCAAAGCTGAATCTGCTGGACGCTAGATTGGATCTGATCCGTCTCGGATCCTATAGCTAGCGGAATAGCGCCTACCTAAATCCACTTACGTGGTTAGGTAGGCGTCCACCAATGTGGCAACAACTGATCAACCTCACTCGCCCGTTGCGTCGGCAGGCGTGTAAGAACATCCTTCAGGTATGCATATGGGTCATGCCCATTGAGCCGCGCAGACTGGATCAAACTCATGATCGCTGCGGCACGTTTGCCACTGCGTAGCGAGCCTGCGAACAACCAATTCGAGCGGCCAAGAGCCCACGGCCGGATTAGGTTCTCGATTTGATTGTTGTCGATGGGCACAGCACCATCTTCCAGGTAGCGCGTCAGCCCTATCCAGCGTTTGAGGCTGTAATCCAGAGCCTTGGCCGTAGCCGAACCCTCGGGCACAAGTTCGCGTTGGGCCAGCATCCACTCATGCAGTTTTTCGGTGATGGGCACCGCTGTTTCCTGGCGTAATCGCCAGCGATCTTCGTCGCTCATTTCCTTGGCGTTTCGCTCGACTTCGTACAGTCCGCCAATCGAGTGAAGAGCCTGTTCCGCCAACTGGCTTTTATTGGCGATATGCAAATCGAAGAATTTGCGGCGCGCATGGGCCATACAGCCGATTTCGGTGATTCCCAGCTCGAAGCTGGCCTTGTAGCCGGCGAAGTCGTCACAAACCAGCTTGCCGTTCCAGGTGCCCAGGAAGTTACGCGCATGTTCGCCGGCACGGCTGGGGCTGAAGTCGTAGACCACGGCTTTGAGTGCCGAAAACGGCGTCGTGCTGTAGGCCCAGACATAGGCGCGGTGGGTTTTCTTCTCGCCGGGCGCCAGCATTTTTACCGGCGTTTCATCGGCGTGAACCACGCGCTGGGCCAGCACCACTTCGCGCAGCGCATCGACCAGGGGCTGAAGCTGCACGCCAGTTTGGCCCACCCACTGCGCCAGTGTCGAACGCGGGATGGCTAGACCGGCACGACCGAAGATCTTTTCCTGTCGATACAGCGGCAGGTGGTCGGCGAACTTGGCCACCATCACGTGGGCCAGCAGGCCCGCCTTGGGGATACCCTTGTCGATTACCTGCGGCGGCACCGGCGCCTGGATCAGCGTTTCGCATTGGCGGCAGGCCCATTTCCCACGAACGTGCTGTTCGACGGTGAACACGCCCGGCGTGTAGTCCAGCTTCTCACTGACATCTTCGCCGATGCGCTGAAGTTGGCAGCCGCAGGTGCATTGGGTGTTGTCTGGCTCGTGATGGATCACGGTACGCGGGAACTGCGGCGGTAACGGTGCACGCTTGGGTTGCTGGCGTGGTTCTGTCTGCGCAGGTGCAGGACGAAGTGCTCTTAACTCCGCCTCGATGGCTTCTAGGTCGGTATTGAGCAGGTCATCGAGCAAGCTGCCTTGCGCCGGGCTGATCTGCTCGCTGCGCTTGGCGAACTTGTGGCGTTTGAGAATGGCGATTTCGTGAGTGAGTTGCTCGATGATCGTCTCATCACGATGAATCTTTCTGTCCTGCGTGTGGATCTTGGACATCAACTGCGCAGCCAGTGCGCGCAGTTGTTCAGGAGTCATTTGGTCTAGATCGGGTAAGGAAGTCATGCCGTGGATTTTACCAAAGCAGCCCGAGTGCTACAGCTGAAAGGAGCGTTTAAAGCAATGTGATTGCGCCGCCCGCACCGACTCGTTGCCAGGGCAATCCAAGTACCAGTGCCTGAAGTTGTTCGGGGTCGAGTTCGACCTCCGTCCCCCGATGGATGCCTGGCCAATGAAACTTACCTTGGTTCAAGCGCCGCGCCGCCAGCCAGATACCGACGCCGTCGTGCACCAGGACTTTCATCCGGTTCGCCCGGCGGTTGGCAAAGAGGTAAGCGCAGTGCGGCTTCGCCGCACCGAACACCGCGACCACTCTGGCCAACGCGGTCTCAGTGCCGGCGCGCATGTCCATGGGCTCGGTGGCGAGCCAGATGGCATCGACACGAATCATTGGGCCAGGCCACGGATAAAACACGCGCAGCCGTCCGGATCCGAGGCTGGCCACTTTACGGTGATGGATTTATCACCCAGAGGCAGCGAGATGGTGACCATCTCTTCTGTTGCTCGCCTTGGTACCACTTTTACTGGAACGAAAGCCGGCAAGGTTGCAGGCGATTGATCCCGGTAAGCAGGTAGCCACTTGCGGATCACGTTAGCGTTGATGCCGTGATGGATGGCCACGCTGGAAATCGTCGCTCCGGGTTGCAGACATTCCTGAACGACCTGGGCTTTGAATGGTTTGGGGTAAGAGCTTCGTTGGCGCATGATAGTCCTAGCGATAAGGGCGATGGTGTCCGCTTAAAAATACGCGGACACCATCGCCCTTAATGCTGGAGTTCGGTAGGGGACTTGGCCGGACGGTTCCGCGAAAGCCAAGGCGATCATCGCTTACCGTGAAAGCAATGGCCCGTTCACTGCGGTGGATGAGTTGTTGGAAGTGAAGGGGATCGGCAAGGCATTGCTGGAGAAGAATCGCGAGAGGCTGAAAATCAACTAATACGTATTAGGAGCGCCGGTCATTGACCGGCCTTTTTATCCTCGGGCTCACAAACCTGCGCTTTCAAACTATCACGGACCACGTCCATGATCCGCGCCGCAAGGGCCGGATTTTCGACACTTCGGGCCAGCACCAGCGCTCCAACCAGTGTCGACATCATCAGCAATCCCTGGGCATCGCCCCGTCCATCCGCCAGTGCTGCTTCTATTTGCTTGAGCCTTGCGCCAAGCACTGCATCGGTCGTTGCGCTTTGCTGGCCTCTAAGCCCTAGTTCAGATGACATGGTGGGCTGCGGGCAGCCTTCACCCGGTGAAGTGTGGTGCCATTCCGACAGGTAGCTGTCGATGAACGCTTCCAGTGGCCTTTCTTGGCTGAATAACATCTCGCAATGGGCATCCAACTCGGCAGCTGCGGCCTGCAGCGCCTTTTCCACCAATTCGTCCTTGGAAATGAAATGCGCGTAAAACCCGCCGTGTGTCAGGTTCAGTGCTTTCATCAAGGGCTGTAGCCCTGTGGCACCAATACCATCGCGGCGAAAGCGTACGGAGGCTTCCTTGATGATGCGGTGGTGGGTCTGGGCTTTATGGTCTTGTGAATAACGCATTGGGATGCCTCGGTGACGTGCCGCCTTCTAACGAAGGTGGACCTTTTTAAACATCACGACAAGATCCGTTGAATTGGCATGAAAAGTGATTACGTTTGTTTCAGGTATTGTTCAACAATCGTGAGGCCGTGATGACGCTTAGCATGTCCCTAGCCGACCAGATCGCCCTGGAACTGCGTGCCGACATTATCGGTGGGCGGTTGCTGCCGGGGATGGCATTGGTGGAAGTGGAGTTGGTCAAAGCTTACAACGCGTCGCGCAATACGATTCGCGAGGCGTTGCATCGTTTGGGGCAAGAGGGGCTGACTCGTTATGTGCGCAATAAGGGTGTGATGGTCCGGCGTCTTGAGCGAGCAGAGGTGCGTGATCTATTTGTAGTCCGTCGCACGTTGGAGTTGCAGGCCATCGCCCATAGCGGCCCGCTCACAGAAGACCAGTCCGAACGCATGCAAAACGCCATTGACGCCACCACGCTGGCGCGGGAGCGCGAAGACTGGCGTGCCGTGGCTACTCACAGTCTCGTATTCCACCAGCAGATTGTCGGTTTGATGCGCAGCCCATTGTTCGATGAATTTTTCGCCCAGGTCATTGCTCAATTGCGCCTGGCTTTTTGCGCTGCGCCCGATGAGCAGCGTTTCCAGTCGCCTTGGTTGGAACGTGATCGTGAGATTTACCAACTTTTGGTCCAGCTAGACAAACGCGCAGCAGGGGAGGCGATGAGCCTGTACCTAGATGATTCGGAACACCTGTCGTTGGCCTTGTTCAATCACCCCTGATCGAGGATCCGCATCATGTACAAAGACTATCCGGCCGCTTACCAGGTTAGTAAAGGTTCGGCGTTGCAGGTCGACACGGCGTTTTACGAGCGTGTGCGTGATCGAAAACAGCAACGCACACTGATCGAGCAGTTTGAAGTGCCGACTCGTACGGGCCGGGCGTGGAAGGTACCGGCCGGGCATGTGTTCCGTGTGACTACGCCGGTCGGTCCGCAGGTGGGTGACTTCAACGTGTGGAACGCCAACGACCCACGCGAGCGTTTGTGGGCGGCGCGTACGCGTCAGTTGCAGGGCGCGCATGTCAGCACCCATGACCGCTTGTGGTCGAACCTGCCCTTTCTGCGGCCGTTGGTGACGATCACCGACGACAGCCTGGCCGGTTACGGTATCGATGAGCACGGCGGTCGCCTGCATGACTTGTTGGGTACGCGTTGCGATCCGTATGTGAACCGCATGCTCACTGGCGAGGACTTCCATCACCATTGCCACTCGAACCTGACCCGCGCGGTTTTACCCCACGGTCTGACGGAGTTCGACGTGCATGACGTGCTGAATATTTTCCAGTGCACGGGCCTGAATCATGACGACATGTATTTCATGAAAGCCTGCCCGGCGCAGAAGGGCGATTACCTGGAATTTTTTGCCGAGATTGATTTGCTGTGTGCGTTGTCGACGTGCCCCGGTGGAGATTTGTCGCTGCCGATGTGGGGGCCGGATGCACAGGACCCGCTGACGGTGTGTCGTCCGTTGGGGGTGGAGATTTATAGGTTGGAGGATGCGCTACTGGGCGGCTGGAGTCAGCCGGAACGTGCTGCCTACAAGGGGCAGCACGGGTTGCAGATTGCCAAGGCGGATTGGGAGTAGGGCCGATAAGGGGGCTGCTTCGCAGCCCAGCGCGGGGCAAGCCCGCTCACTACAATAAGTACGTCAATGCGGATTAGCGATCCTGCGCATCCTTGGCATCCGCCTGGGCGTTGCGTTCGGCCACGCGCTTGCGTTGTTCGTCGGTGAGTTCCACTTTGTTGGCGCTGTCACGCAGCATCATCAGTCCACCGACGATCGACCCGATGGCGACCACTAATATCAACCATGCATACCACGGCATAACGCTCTCCTTGAGGCAGATTGCCGTGGGAGAGTTTTCCCACGGTAATAACTGCTTTGAGTGACGGGCTTTCTTACTAGTTCAGTGTAGGCCCGTTCTGCCTCTTAGTAGATCAGAGCCCGGTCAACATCGCATCCGCCGGCGCATCGGCACGGTCTTGCGCGGTCATCTGGAAGTAGGCGAACCCCACCACCATGAAGCCCAGGAAGATCAACCCGATCAGCGCGTTGAACCAGGCCATGGCCACCAGGCACACCACCGCCAGCACCAGCGCAATGCCCGGCACGATGGGGTAACCCGGTGCGCGGAAGGTGCGTTCCAGCAGGGGTTCGGTCTTACGCAGTTTGAACAGGCTAAGCATGCTCATGATGTACATCACGATGGCACCGAATACCGCCATGGTGATCATCGCCGCAGTCAGTGTCATGCCGCCCAGGTTGATCAGGCCGTCGCTGTAGATCGCCGCGATACCCACCACGCCGCCGGCAATGATTGCTCGGTGGGGGGTCTGAAAGCTCGACAATTTGGCGAGGAAAGACGGCAGGTAGCCGGCGCGGGCCAGGGCGAAGAACTGGCGCGAGTAGCCGAGGATGATGCCGTGAAAACTCGCCACGAGGCCGAACAGGCCGATCCACACCAGCATGTGCAACCAGCCGGAGCTGTCGCCGACCACCGTTTTCATGGCTTGTGGCAACGGGTCGTTGATGTTCGACAGGGTGCGCCAATCGCCCACGCCGCCGGCAAAGAACATCACGCCCATGGCCAGGATCACCAGGGTCAGGATGCCGCTGATGTAGGCTTTTGGAATGGTGCGCTTCGGGTCTTTGGCTTCTTCGGCGGCCATGGCCGCGCCTTCGATGGCGAGGAAGAACCAGATGGCGAACGGGATCGCGGCAAACATCCCGGCAATCGCTGGCGCGCCGAATGTGTCGGAACCGGCCCAGCCATTAAGAGCGAAGTTGCTGAAGCTGAAGGCGGGCGCCACCACGCCCATGAACACCAGCAATTCAGCGACGGCAAGCACGCACACCACCAGTTCGAAGGTGGCGGCGAGTTTCACGCCGAGGATATTCAGGCCCATGAACACGATATAGGCACCGACGGCCGCATGTTTCGGGTCCAGCGCTGGAAACTGCACATTCAGGTAAGCGCCGATGGCCAAGGCGATCGCGGGGGGCGCGAAGACGAATTCGATCAATGTCGCGAGCCCGGCGATCAAGCCACCTTTCTCTCCGAAGGCACGGCGGCTGTATGCAAACGGGCCTCCGGCATGAGGAATCGCAGTCGTCAGTTCGGTGAAACTGAAGATGAAGCAGGTGTACATCGCGGCAACCATCAATGAAGTCACCAGGAAGCCCAGGGTCCCGGCGACGCCCCAGCCATAGCTCCAGCCGAAGTACTCCCCGGATATCACCAGCCCGACCGCAATGCCCCATAAGTGCAGGGTGCCCAAGGTGGGTTTGAGTTGTGTGTTCATCGTGTTGCTCTCCCTGAACCGGTTGGAATGATTCAAGGTGTTGCAGCGGACATGCCAGGATGGGAATCATTGTCGTAAAGCGGCGCGATTGTCGCCGGTGCGACGGTTTGGCGTTTGAAATTTCCCAGCGCTGCACCAGATAAGGGCGGTGGTGCTTGAACTGCCGCCATCGCGGGCAAGCCCGGCTCCCACAGTTGATCGCGTTCCAATGGGGGAGCCGGGCTTGCCCGCGATGAGGCCCTTGAATACCCCACACCCCCCTGTAAACCCCGCATAAACCCACTCTTTACGCCGTCTTTACGCCCTGCCTACCCCCTCGCTCTCGTTCCTTTACGCCACTCCTGCCGACAATTGCCCCACACGCGGCACTCGCCGCTAAACGGAGAGACTTCCATGAGCGTTCTGGACGGGGTGTCACTGCTATTGGCCGTGGCGCTGTTCATTTATCTGCTGGTTGCGCTGTTACGCGCGGATCGGAACTAGGAGCGGGCCATGCACAGTTATGACTATTGGCTGATCATTGCCTTTTTTGCGGTGGTGCTGGTGCCGGCACCGTTCCTGGGGCGGTTCTATTACAAGGTGATGGAAGGGCAGCGCACTTGGCTCACGCCGGTCTTCAGCCCTGTCGAACGCGCCTGTTATCGCCTGTCGGGCGTGGACGAGCATCAGGAACAGAGCTGGCAGAAATACATGCTGGCCTTGCTCGCTTTCAACCTCGCGGGCTTTTTGCTGTTGTTCGCGATCCTGTTGTTCCAGGACTATCTGCCACTGAACCCACAGAAATTGCCAGGTCAGGAATGGACCCTGGCCTTCAACACCGCGGTCAGTTTCATGACCAACACCAACTGGCAGTCCTACAGTGGTGAGGCATCCCTGAGCTACCTCAGCCAGATGGCCGGCCTGACCGTGCAGAACTTCGTCAGCGCGGCGACCGGTCTGGCAGTGCTTGTCGCTCTTTGTCGTGGGATCGGTCGCAAATCCACCAAGACATTGGGCAACTTCTGGGTCGACATGACCCGCGCCACCCTCTACGGCCTGCTGCCGTTGTGCCTGGTGCTGGCGTTGTTCCTGGTGTGGCAGGGCGTGCCGCAAACCTTCGCCCATTACGTGGATGCCGTGACCATGCAGGGTGTTGATCAAGTGATCCCCCTGGGCCCGGCCGCCAGCCAGATTGCGATCAAGCAATTGGGCACCAACGGCGGCGGCTTCTTCGGTGTCAACTCGGCGCACCCGTTTGAAGACCCGACTGCCTGGGCCAACCTGTTCGAGTTGGCGGCGATCATCCTGATCCCGGTAGCGCTGGTGTTCACCTTCGGCCACTACGTGAAAGACCTGCGCCAGAGCCGCGCGATTCTCGGCTGCATGCTGGCGTTGTTCATCATCGGCGGCGCGACCTCGCTGTGGGCCGAATACCAGCCCAACCCGACCCTGAGCAATCCGGCCGTGGAGCAAACCGCGCCGCTGGAAGGTAAGGAAGCACGCTTCGGCACTGCCGGTACGGTGCTGTGGTCGGTGACAACGACGGCGGCGTCCAACGGTTCGGTCAACGGCATGCAGGACAGCCTCAACCCCCTCAGCGGCATGGTGGCGCTGGTCAACATGATGGTCGGCGAAGTGATCTTCGGCGGTGTCGGCGCCGGCATGTACGGCATGTTGCTCAATGTGCTGATCGCCGTGTTCCTCGCCGGCCTGATGATCGGCCGCACACCGGAATACTTGGGCAAGAAACTCCAGGCCAAGGAAGTGCAGTTGCTGGTGGTGACCTTGCTGGTGATACCGGTGGGCACCTTGGTGCTGGGTGCCATCGCCGCCAGTTTGCCTGGTCCGGCGGGCGCTATCAGCAACCCCGGTCCCCATGGTTTCAGCCAGTTGCTCTACGCCTACACCTCGGCCAGCGCTAACAACGGTTCGGCGTTCGGCGGCTTCAGTGCCAACACCCCGTTTCACAACCTGATGCTGGGCCTGGGCATGTTGATCGGCCGCTTCGGCTACATCCTGCCAGTACTGGCGCTGGCCGGCAGCCTGGCGATGAAGAAGACCGCTCCGATTGGCCAGAACAGCTTCCCCACTCATGGCCCGCTGTTCGTGACGCTGTTGACTGTGACCATCTTGCTGGTGGGCGGCCTGACGTTCTTGCCGACCCTGGCGCTGGGCCCGATTGCTGAACACCTGAGCATGGGCTTCTGAGGGATATGAAAATGAATATGCCTGCAAAAAACGCAGCTCCAGCCAACACCCAGGAGCCTGCCAAAACCGCCATCTCCGCGCTGTGGCGCCCGGCGCTGGTCCAGGCTTTCGTCAAGCTGGACCTCCGCCAACTGCAACGCTCGCCAGTAATGCTGGTGGTCGAGTTGACCGCCATCCTTACCTCCGTGCTGTGCTTCGTGCCCGACACCGCCGTGCCAACCTATGTCGCCGTGCAGATCGCCGTGTGGCTGTGGTTCACCGTGCTCTTCGCCAACTTCGCCGAAGCCTTGGCCGAAGGGCGTGGCAAGGCGCGTGCCGACAGCCTCAAGGCCGGCAGCGAAGGCTTGAGCGCACGCCGTAAGGAGGCGGATGGCAGCTTCAAGGTCGTGCCGGCCACCAGCCTGCGCAAAGGTGATGTGGTGCGCGTCGCCGCCGGGGAAATGATCCCCGGTGACGGCGAAGTCATCGAAGGGATTGCGGCGGTCAACGAAGCGGCCATTACCGGTGAATCCGCACCGGTGATCCGCGAGTCCGGCGGCGACCGTTCGGCTGTCACCGGCAACACCCGCCTGGTGTCGGACTGGCTGCTGATCCGCATCACCGCCAACCCCGGTGAGTCCACCCTCGACCGCATGATCGCACTGGTGGAAGGCGCCAAACGCCAGAAAACCCCCAACGAAGTCGCGCTGGATATCCTGCTGATCGGCCTGACCCTGATCTTCCTGTTAGTGGTGGTGACCCTGCAGCCGTTCGCCCACTTCGCCAGTGGCAGCTTGCCGCTGGTGTTCCTGGTCGCACTGCTGGTGACGCTGATTCCTACCACGATCGGCGGCTTGCTGTCGGCCATCGGTATCGCTGGCATGGACCGTCTGGTGCGCCTCAATGTCATCGCCAAGTCCGGCCGTGCCGTGGAAGCGGCGGGGGACGTGCATGTGTTGCTGCTGGACAAGACCGGCACCATCACCTTCGGCAACCGTCGGTGTGCGGCAGTGGTCGCGGCGCCTGGCGTCAGCGGCAAGGAAGTCGCCGAAGGCGCGTTGTTTGCTTCCCTGGCGGATGACACGGCGGAAGGTAAATCCATCGTCGAATACCTGCGTGCCTTGCACCCGCAGGCCGAGCCGACCGCGGACGAGCTGACGGCCGTGCCGTTCAGTGCCGAAACCCGTTTGTCCGGTGTGGATTATCAGGGCCGCGTATTCCGCAAAGGCGCGGTGGATTCGCTGCTGGCGTTCATCGGTCAGCAGCGTCGCGACTTGCAGCCTGCACTGTCGCGGGAAATCGACAAGATTGCCCAAAGCGGTGGAACGCCGTTGCTGGTGTGTGCCGACGGCAAGTTGCTCGGCGCGATTCACCTTAAGGACGTGGTCAAGCCCGGTATCCGCGAGCGTTTCGCCGAGCTGCGCAAACTGGGCATCCGCACCGTGATGGTCACCGGCGACAACCCGCTGACTGCTGCCGCGATTGCCGCCGAAGCCGGTGTGGACGATGTGCTGGCCGAAGCCACGCCGGAGAAAAAACTCGCCCGCATTCGTCATGAGCAGAACGACGGTCGCCTGGTGGCGATGTGCGGCGACGGCGCCAACGACGCCCCGGCGCTGGCCCAGGCGGACGTCGGCATGGCGATGAACGATGGCACCCAGGCCGCTCGCGAAGCCGCCAACATGGTCGACCTCGACAGCGACCCGACCAAGCTGCTGGACGTGGTGCAGATCGGCAAAGAGTTGCTGGTGACCCGTGGTGCGCTGACCACCTTTTCCATCGCCAACGACGTGGCCAAGTACTTCGCGATCCTGCCGGCACTGTTCGCCTCGATCTACCCGCAACTGGGCGTGCTCAACGTGATGCACTTGCAGAGCCCGCAGAGCGCGATCCTCTCGGCCATCGTGTTCAACGCGCTGATCATCGTGGTGCTGATTCCGCTGGCGCTGCGCGGTGTGCGCGTCCAAGCGGCGAGTGCGGCGGCATTGCTGCGACGCAACCTGCTGATCTACGGGCTGGGCGGGATCCTGGTGCCGTTCGTGGGCATCAAGGCGATCGACATGCTGCTGACTGCGCTGCACCTGGTGTAACCCGAGCCGCTGTCTGTAGCGAGCGGGCCTGCCCGCGCCGGGCCGCACAGCAGCCCCCTGCAATCACAGCGGTACGCTCTACGAATCGAGGAGTTCAAAATGTCCAACATGATCCGCCCGGCCCTGAGCCTGCTGGTGCTCATGACGTTGATCACCGGTGTCGCCTATCCATTGGTGGTAACCGGCGTGTCACAAGTTGCGTTCCCGGACCAGGCCAACGGCAGCCTGGTGCGCGACGCCAGTGGCAAGGTGCGTGGTTCCAGCCTGATCGCCCAGGATTTCAGCGGCGACAACTGGTTTCACCCGCGCCCATCGGCCGGCGCCTTTGCGACGGTTTCCAGCAGCGCCAGTAACCTGGGCCCCAGTAACCCGGCGCTGGCGACGCGCATCTTCGATGATGCGAGCAAACAGGCGGTGGCTGGCCAGGGGCCGGTGCCTTTGGCGTCGTTGACTACCTCTGGCAGCGGTCTTGATCCACACTTGCCACCAGCGGCCGTTGCCTATCAACTGGCGCGGGTGGCGGCGGCGCGGAATGTGCCGGTGTCGACCTTGCAACGGTTGCTGGATGAGCACATCGAAAGCCCGTTGGTGGGCCCGCCGGTGGTGAATGTGCTGGCGCTGAACATGGCGCTGGAAAAGTTGTAGGCAATGCTGGCGCCATCGCAGGCAAGCCAGCTCCCACAGGGGAATGCGTTCCCTTGTGGGAGCGGCGGTGCGACTTGCCCGCGATTGGGGCCTGAAGTGCACCCGATAAATACCTGAAGGAACCCCGCGCATGAGCGACTCCGGCCGCGCCGATGCCCTGTTAGCCGATCTGCCCCGGGACGGCCGTGGCCGGCTCAAAGTCTTCCTCGGCGCCGCGCCGGGCGTGGGCAAGACCTACGCCATGCTTCAGGCCGCGCACACCCAACTGCGCCAGGGCGTGAAGCTGATCGCAGGCGTGGTCGAAACCCATGGCCGCGCCGAAACCGAAGCCCTGCTTGGCGGCCTGCCGCAACAACCGCTGCTGCGCCGCGAATACCGGGGCGTGATGCTCGAAGAGATGGACCTCGACGGCTTGCTCGCCGCCAGGCCCAAACTGGTGCTGGTGGACGAGCTGGCCCACAGCAACGCCCCCGGCAGCCGTCATGAAAAACGCTGGCAGGACATTCAGGAACTGCTCGCCGCCGGCATCAACGTGTTCACCACGGTCAATGTCCAGCACCTGGAAAGCCTCAATGACCAGGTGCGCGGCATCACCGGTGTGCAAGTGCGCGAAACTCTGCCGGACTGGGTGCTGCAAGAGGCCGATGAACTGTTGCTGATCGACTTGCCATCCCGCGAGCTGTTGGAGCGCCTGCGCGAGGGCAAGGTGTACGTGCCGGAACAGGCGCGGGCGGCCATCGAGGCGTTCTTCACCCAGACCAACCTGATGGCGCTGCGTGAACTGGCCATGCAGACCGCCGCCGCCCATGTCGACGACGACCTGGCCCAGGGGTATCGACAACTCGGCCAGGCGGCGCCGGCGGTACGCGGTCGCTTGCTGGTGGGGGTGGACGGTGATGCGCAGGCCGAGCGCCTGGTGCGTCATGCCAGCCGTGTGGCTCAGCGTCGACACCTGCCCTGGAGCCTGGTGCATATCGACAACGGTCGCGCGCGGGATGAGCAATCGCGTCTGCGCCTGCAAAACGCTCAGCAACTGGCCGAGCGTTTGGGAGGGGAAGTGGTGCTGCTGCGTGCGGGGGAGGTGGCCAAGACCCTCATCCAGCATGCCGCTGAACGTCGTGCCAGCCTGGTGCTGGTGGGGCAGTCGCGGATGCGCTGGCGCCGTCGGTTGTTCGGCGGCGGTCTGGCCGCGCGCTTGTTGCGCAACGCGCGTGGCCTGGAAATCAATGTGCTCGACAGTGATGACGTGCCAGCACCGCCGCGCTTGCCGGATGTGCGTGGGCTGGTGTGGTTCGATTACGCCCTGGCGGTAGTCGCTACTCTGGTGGCCGCCGCCGTGGCGTGGGGCGTGTCCAGTGCATTGCCACTGCCGAATATCTCCCTGGTGTTTCTGGCGGCGGTCTTGCTGGTGGCGGTGCGCAGCAGCCTGGGGCCGTCGCTGGTGTGCGCGGCGCTGTCCTTCCTGACCTACGACTTCCTGTTTATCCCGCCGAACTTTTCCTTCGCCATCCAGCGTGAAGAAGACGTGCTGACCCTGCTGTTCTTCCTGCTGATGGCTGCACTCACCGGCAACCTCGCCGCGCGTCAACGTCGCCAGTTGCAAGCGTTGCGCGATACCCAGGAAGAAACCAGCGAACTGCTCGACCTGTCGCGCAAACTCACCGCGGCGACCGACCGGCAAGCGGTGATCAGCGCGGCGGCGCATCATCTGGAAGGCTGGAGCGACCTGGAGCTTTGCCTGGTCGACCGTGACGGCCAGGGCGGCTGGAAAGTCGAGACGGGTGGCCCGTTGAGCCTGACCGAAGCCGAACGCGCCGCTGCCGATTGGGCCTGGCAGCATGACCAACCGGCCGGTATGGGCACCGGTACTCTGCCGTTCGGGCGCTGGTGGTGGTGGCCGTTGTCGGGGGAAGAGGGACCGTTGGGGCTTCTGGGCGTGAGCGCCAAGCCCGGCATGGAATTGAGCGGCCAGCGCCGGCGCTTGCTCACAGCCTTGAGTCAGCCGCTGGCGCAGGCGTTGGCGCGTGCGCAGTTGGCGCAAGAGTTGGAGTCCGCGCGTTTGCATGGTGAAACCGAGCAACTGCGCAGCGCCTTGCTGGCTTCGGTTTCCCATGATTTGCGCACGCCGCTGACGGCCATGCGCGGCAGCATCGACAGTCTGCTGGCGTTGGGTGAGGCGATCCCGCTGGAGGACCGCCGCGAACTGCTGGAAGGTACCCGCGATGAGGCCGAGCGCCTGGATCGCTACATCCAGAACCTGCTGGATATGACACGCCTGGGCCATGGAGCGCTGAAGCTTGCGCGGGACTGGGTGTCGCCGGGCGACATCGTCGGCAGCGCGTTGGGCCGTTTGCGCGCGGTGCTGGCGCCGTTGCAGGTCAGCACGCAGTTGCCGCCTGAATTGCCATTGTTGTACGTGCATGCCGCCTTGATCGAGCAGGCGCTGGTCAATGTGCTGGAAAACGCTGCACGCTTTTCGCCACCCCAGGGGCGATTGCTGTTGAGTGCCGGAGTGTCGGACAACCAGCTGTTCTTCGCCGTGGCCGATGAAGGCCCGGGCATTCCGGAAGACGAGCGCGCGAAGATTTTCGACATGTTCTACACCGCCGCGCGAGGCGATCGCGGCGGGCAGGGCACGGGCCTCGGCCTGGCGATCTGCCAGGGCATGGTCGGCGCCCATGGTGGACACATCAGCGTGACCGATGGCCTTGACGGACGTGGCACCTGTATCACCTTGTTCCTGCCGTTGCCGACACAGCCTGGCCTGGAGCGCGAGGCATGAGCTACCCTGTTTTCTTCACGGATTTTGATTAAACACCATGAGCCAGACCGCAACGATTTTGGTCATCGATGATGAACCGCAGATCCGCAAATTCCTGCGCATCAGCCTGGCTTCCCAGGGCTACAAAGTGATCGAGGCGGGCACCGGTAACGAGGGCCTGGCCCAGGCGGCGTTGAACAAGCCGGATTTGCTGGTGCTTGACCTCGGGCTGCCGGATATGGACGGCCAGCAGGTACTGCGCGAGTTTCGCGAATGGTCGACGGTGCCGGTGCTGGTGCTGTCGGTGCGCGCCAGCGAAGGGCAGAAAGTCGAGGCCCTCGACGGTGGGGCCAATGACTACGTGACCAAGCCTTTTGGTATCCAGGAATTCCTGGCCCGGGTGCGCGCATTGCTGCGCCAGGCGCCGGCGGGGGAGGCCCAGGAAGCTGCGTTGCGTTTCGGCCCGTTGACGGTGGACCTGGCGTATCGCCGTGTGCTGCTGGACGGTGCCGAAGTGGCCCTGACCCGCAAGGAATATGCGGTGCTGGCGCAATTGGCGCGGCATCCGGGACGGGTGATCACCCAGCAGCAACTGCTCAAGGATATCTGGGGGCCGACCCATACCGAGGACAGTCACTACCTGCGCATTGTCGTGGGCCACCTGCGGCAGAAACTGGCAGATGATCCGACCCAGCCGCGGTTCATCGTGACCGAGGCGGGAGTGGGGTATCGGTTGTTGAATGCTTAGAGTGTAGGCGTCTGGCCGGGCCTCTTCGCGGGCTTGCCCGCGAAGAGGCCATCAGCAACACCCTCTATCTCAGCGCTGCTCACTCTCATACCGATCCAGCGTATCGCTGGCAATCTCCCGGCCCAGCGCGATCAACTCCGGCGCCTTGTAGAACTCGAAAAACCGGCACACCCGCTTCGGCACGTTGATCAGTACGTCCGGCGGGTAACCCGCGATCTTGTACTGCGCGAGCGAGGTCTGCATCACTTCGAAGCTCTGGTTGATCAGGTCAAGCAATGACGCCGGGCCGACGTTATCGATAATGAAAGAGCCGGTGGCCGACTTTGGCGCGCCTTCCGTTTCCGGTGCTGCGGCAGGTTGCTGGGATTCAGGTTCGGCCGACTCCAGCCACGGGTTGATCTCCGCCGCTTCGGCCTGCAAGGCTTCCTGTTCGAGCTTCAATAGCTGCTCGGCCTGCTTGCGGCGGAAGGGCAAGTGTGAACCCAGGGATTTCGCCAGGCTGTTGAAGCGACTCTTGAACGCTGGCGGGCGTTGGATCACCGGCAACCGGTAGTGTTTCTGGTTGGTGGCATTGAGGTTGACCGCGATGATCAGGTCACAATGGCTCGACACCACCGGCACGATCGGCAACGGGTTGAGCAAGCCGCCGTCCACCAGCATGCGGTTGCCTTGCATCACCGGAGTGAACAAGCTGGGAATCGCCGCCGAGGCGCGCATGGCCTGGTGCAGGCAGCCTTCCTGAAACCAGATTTCCTGCTGGTTGGTGAGGTCGGTGGCCACTGCCGTATAAGGAATGCGCAGTTCCTCGATATTGATCTCGCCGACGATCTTGCGGATTTGCCCGAAGACTTTTTCACCTCTGATCGCCCCGAGGCGAAAACTCACGTCCACCAGGCGCAGAACGTCGAGGTAGTCGAGGCTTTCGATCCAGTTGCGGTAGTCATCGAGCTTGCCGGCGGCATAGATCCCGCCCACCACCGCGCCCATGGAACAGCCGGCGATACAGGCGATGTCGTAGCCCCGCCGCTCGATTTCCTCGATCACCCCGATGTGGGCGTAACCGCGCGCGCCACCGGAGCCCAGCACCAAGGCAACACGTTTTTTCATGGTCGATGTCCTCCCCCCCAGGCCAGTGCCCACAATGCACCCATTGGGTGGGCGGATTCAATCTTCGTGGGCCTGCCATTTTTTTCCAGAATAGCCGCCGCGCTCAGGTATGCTTTGGCGATAGGCGAGTTTGATTTCAGGCTGACTGACAAGGCACTTTTCCTTGTAGGCAACGTCTACACCGTACGACTGTTTTTCTTTACCTTGAGGTGTCATCGATGAAAGCCTGGATGTGTGTGCCTGTGATCATGTTGGCCTTGGCCGGTTGCGCCGGGAAAACCGCCTACCGCGACAGCTGTGGTACACAACTGGACGCGGCGTGGCATGAACTGGACCTGGCCAAGGCCGAAGGGTTTGCCGGAACTGTCAGCTACTCCAAGGCCCTGTCGCTGTTGACCGGCGCCAAGACCCAGCAGCAGTTCGAGGCGTTTGAAGGCTGTTCCAACAAGGCCGAGAAAGCGCGGTTCTATATCCGTGAGTCGCGCGCCGGGCGTTGATCCGTAGCGCCGTCAGGATTATTCATTGGAAAGTGAGGGCAGGATGTCAGCATTGGTCGATCAGTTAGTCGCTCAGGTCATTGGCCTGGAAGTAGGGTTACTGAGTTGCCAGGCGCGCCTCGCTGCCGTCACCGACGATGAAGCTCTGCATGACCTGCGCACCACCGTGCGCCGCCTGCGCAGCTTGTTGCGTCCTTTGCGCGGGTTGCCGGGGGTGGAACAGCTGGAAGTGGCGGCCAGTGCGGTCGGCCAACTGACCACGCCGCTGCGCGATCGCGAAGTTCTGGCAGCGTATTTGCACCGCCAGGGTTACCACGCGGCTGCAGATCGGCGCCTGCGCCTGCAACCCGAGGCCTATCGGCAGGTGGCGCAGAGCCAGGCGCTTTCGCACCTGTTGTTGATCATCGATGCGTTCCCGCGCTTCATTCGGGCTTCCGAGCACCAGAAGTTGCTCAAGGGCCTGCGCCCGCGCATCGAGAAGCGCCTGACCAAACAATGGAAGACCCTCGGTGAGGCCCTGCAAGACCCCGATCATGATCGCCACCGCCTGCGTTTGTTGATCAAGCGCGTACGCTACGCCGCCGAAGCCTACCCTGAACTGGACAAGCTGCCGGCCAAGGCCGTTTCCCGTCTCAAAGGCGCTCAGGCTGCTCTGGGGGATTGGCATGATTGCTGGCAGTGGTTGGCCCAGGCCGGGCACCAAGCGGATTTGCAGCCCTGCGTTGCGGTGTGGCACCGCACTATGGCCAAGGCGCAGGTCGAGGCGGATCGGGTACTCGACAAACTCAGCGCCGATTGTTTCTAGACGGGTCCGGCTTTTGGCCGGAATGGGCGCTGCACCTTCCTGGCATGATGGCTAAGATCCTCTCATCGGATGCTTGATGTGAGATCGCCATGCGCTTTAGTGAACTGCTCGACGCTGCCCGCCGCAACCCGTTGGACGTCACCATCCCCGCAGAATGGGGCCAGGGTCGCGCGACCTTTGGCGGCCTGGTCGCCGCCTTGCAATACGAAGCCCTGCGCGCCCAGGTACCGGCTGACCGGCCATTGCGCTCGCTGGCCGTCACCTTCGTGGGACCGGTGACGCCCGATGTGCCTGCCAGTTATCAAGTGGAAGTGTTGCGCGAGGGCAAGGCTGTGAGCCAGTTACTGGGCCGGGTCGTGCAGAACGGGGAAGTGGCGACCTTGGTGCAAGCCAGTTTCGGCTCGGCCCGAGAGTCGCAGATCGACGTGGCGAGCGAGCCAGCGCCGGTGTTCAAGCATTGGGATGAGTGCCAGGAACTGCCCTATATCAAGGGCGTTACCCCTGAGTTCATGAAGCATGTGGCGATGCGCTGGAGTGTCGGCGGCATGCCGTTCAGCGGTAACACATCCCGCGATATGGGCGGCTGGGTTCGTTTGCGTGGAGATGTGCAGGAAGCGACGCTGACCGAGTCCTATCTCCTCGCACTGGTCGATGCCTGGCCACCGGCGTTGCTCCCGCATCTGAAGAAGCCCGCACCCGGCAGCACCCTGACCTGGACCATCGAATTCCTCCAGCCGTTGCAGGCCCTGACCACTCTCGACTGGTGTCAGTACTACGCCCATATCGAACACGCCCGCGACGGCTACGGCCATGTCGCCGCTGCCTTGTGGAGTCCGACGGGCGACTTGATTGCCATCAGCCGCCAGACGGTCGTGGTGTTTGCCTGACCCTCAGCGTCGACGGTGACGCTGCCGCCAGGCCCGCCACCAGCCACCGGTCAGCACAAAGCGCGGAAACGTCACGAACTGTTCCACCACCAGACGTTGGATGGCGTCCGCGCGATCACTGAATGGCTCACTGGCCTCGGCCTCAAGGCCATGACCATGACGCTGCAAGGCCAGGCCGGCCAGGATGCCGACCACGCCAACAGCGAAACTGGCCAGGCTCAGGCTGAACACGCCCGACACAATCAACAGAAACCCAATGATGAACAGCGGCACGGCGATCAGGTGCAACGCCAGGTTGGTCGGGTGTTGGTGGTTCTGCGGGTAGTTACGCCATTGCCAGGCGGGGAGATTGGGATGACGTTTGCCCATGGTGGTGGATCCTCTGTCCGTTGAAAACGATATGGAGAGAGTTTAGGTGGGGTTGGGTGGAGGGGCGAATTGGGGCTGGCTATGGGGGGCATAGAAGGTGATTTTGCTTAATCATCCTCAAGCCCAAATGACACAGTCGTGGTCATCCACATGATGGCCTGTCTGACCAATCATGGTCGTCTGGTTCGGGGCAGTTTATATAAACGGATGGGCCGTCCATTGATAGCCACTTTACTTTGAATTCAATAGAGGCATTTTTTGATGTTGCGCTGAAAAGATAATGTCCATTTTCTTGCATTATTTTTGCTGTGAAAACCTCTCGTCGTGGAAGGTTGATTATCTGCAAGCTATTTATTTCATGGCAGGTTAGCCCAATCCTGCAGGTGTTGTATCCCTTGTTCTCCCATTTTTCAGGTAAAAAGTCCGGGAAGTCTGGTATATCAAACCCGATGCTGAGAGATGATTGATCGTTTTTTATCTCCAGCGAATGTATATAAATTTTTCCAATTTCAATAGGCGTACTGAATAATTTATTGAAGAAAATAGTTTCATCGAGGTCATTCCAATATTTCATTTTTTGTCCTTGAATAAATAGTGCTCTCTCGCCCCGGGAACTTTGCCGGTTCGCGGCGTATCAATTGGGCGTAGGTTGAAGTGAGCTCCCTGATCGCCTGCATTGTTCTGATCGCCAAATTTATGCCCGGCTGAATGGTCTTGTATTAATACTTTAGAGCCATCGGCTCTCGTAAATTGGTAGACCCGCGTGCGAATCGGTTTTCCTGAACTGTCTAAAATTGCTTTTTCATTTATATCCGACATTTTTATCGTCATGTATTGTTTTTTTATGCCAGAGTGCGCGTTTGTGAAGACATCAGGTTGTTGCGACATAGGTATGTTGGCATCTCTTTTTGCCTCGCGGAATGCCCCCTTACGAGACACATCAGGAATATCGGGTTCAGCGTTTGCAGCACAAAGTGGGTTTTGCTTTCCTTGGCCCGGACAATTGGCACTTAACCCTAACGGATCCACCCACCCCGTAGGATTGGGCACGTACCGGTAGGTATTGATCCCACCCGCCAACTTCACCGGATCCGGCGTCAGGTAGCGTCCCAGATCCGGATTGTAGTAGCGATGCCGGTTGTAGTGCAGCCCGCTTTCCTGATCGAAGTACTGCCCCTGAAAGCGCAACGGGTTGTCGATTTTTCCCGCGTCGAGTCGGGCGATTTCACCGTAGGCGCGGTAGTGTGCGGACCACACGATTTCGCCGGTGGGGGCGGTGAGTTCCTGGGGTGTACCCAGGTGGTCGAGTTGGTAGTGGTAGGGTTTTGTGTCTTTGGGCCCGAAGCCTTCCAGCAGGGCGAGCGGACGAAAACTATCCGGCTCATACAGATAACTGCGATGCCGATCCTTGTGATGCTCGGCAATCAACTTGTTGCCTTGCCAAAAAAACTCCGTGGTAACGCCGTCGACGGTTTTGCTGATG